>CAZIMH010000010.1:0-26261 GCA_964540155.1 uncultured Saprospiraceae bacterium | reverse complement strand
AATTCCAGAAAAAGGTGCATATATCTGGTAGTCTGACAACCTTGCTTCGCTACTCTTAATGCTATAATAGGTGTTGTATATGTTCTTGGATGCTACAAAATATTTTTCTTGTTCATTAGTTATCGTTGGTAAGGCCTTTACCGAAGACTCCACATTAAATGCATCCAAGTAGTTTTTCCAATTTTGAAATGCCTGTGGGTAGTCGAGTTTGAGGTCAGGCATTATCTGGGTAATCTGATTGAGCAGATTGCTTCGGAGAGCATAGAGATTATAACGAGCTTCTCTTTGATCTATGTCAAACAGTAATTCTCCTTTCTCATAATAGGTTCCTTTTTTAAAAGCCTTTCCAGAACTGGCTAATTGACCTGTAACTTTGGAAGCTAAATTTACAGTTTTATAGGAATTGAGTCTGCCATCTATGACAATGTTATTATCTGCATTTTCACTAGAAAATTGACTCACTTCTACCTCCCTAAGCGCTTTGGTTTGGGCAAAGTTTTTCTTGACTGGCGCTTTTTTAGAACCTAAAAATCTGAATGCTATCATCCCTAAAGTGAGAATTAGAATGGTCAGAATAGCAGAGATAACCAGTTTCCTTTTGTTCATTATGTGTGATTAGAGTTATAGTATACAAAATTAGGATGTTATTTGATTTGCATAGCACCAACTTGTAACCTTTATGTACCAAGACACAATCATAGCTTAGTCACTTTAATCGTAGTTTTCAATGCAGTTCTGCACAAAGCATGCAACAAACAGGTCTGTTCTGACATGAATAAAGTTCCTGAGCTACCTTATCAACATTTCCAGAATGTAAAAATACATGAGTCTCCACTGGGTCTACGGTTCCAGCTTTCATGGTCTCTTCTATTGGAGTGGTGTAATACCAACGATGAATCTGGTAAAGGTCTATGTAATCAGTGTCCAAATTCTTAAGTGACTAGTGGACATGTTTTTCTATGAGGTCTTTAGACAATCCTCTTGGGGAGGAGCCATCGGGCATTGGCAAGCCCACTTTGGTTGCTATTATAATTTCTTCTCTTTTGGCTAAACTCTTAATAGCTTGCCCAGTCATCATCTCACTGACACCTGAAGAATAGATATTTGCCGTATCGAAAAAGTTGATTCCAAAGTCTAGAGCTTTCTTGACATGCGTATTACAGTCCTCTTGTTTGTCCATGACCCAAGCTGCGCCTTTGCTTAGTGCCGTAACTCATCATACCTAAGCAAACTGCAGAGATCAAAAAGTAAATAAAATGTTTAGCGAAGTGAAAGTTGAAGATACCAATCTTCGATTGGTCAATCGTAGATTGAAAAGCGGCCCCGCATCGACGAAAATGCGAGGCCTATGCCTTATTCAAAGAGTAGCCCGTACGGGATTCGAACCCGTGCTACCAGGATGAAAACCTGGCGTCCTAACCCCTAGACGAACGGGCCAAAATTTATATAACTGTTTGCTTTTCTTCTAAAGCGATGCAAATATATAAATTTTGATAATTGGAGTAAACGAAATACAAATTCTGTACCTATTATTTTATTATAACCCGAGAAACCAATCTTTCTCCAGAAATTTTCTCAAATTCTATAATATATTGCCCAGATTGTAAATCTTGAACATTTATAAGTGTTTCGAAAGGTCTATCCATCACTTTACGTCCTTCTATATCATACATTCTAATATTTTGGAGATCCTCCTCCGTATTGCTTGCGATATTAAGGTAATCTGCGGCAGGATTAGGAAACACCTTTATCACGGATATATTAGTTACATCTGTAGTAGATGTAGATTGGCCTTCTTCCACTCTAAATACATCTATCGCTGACTCTACCAGATTCCCATTGTCTGCATTATCTCCAGTTGCAATCTGCAATTGTATGTCATTTGAGATATCGATTCCTAAATCTAGAGGTCTGATTCTTATGACATCAGTCCATGTACCGGTAGAAGAATCTATAGTACTAAATAGGTAAAGTGAATCACCATCTGTTATAGAAAAATCGACCATATCATCTAATATGGCTCCGCCACCTGCACCGCCATCATTGAAAAAGTAGGCATTGAACTGGATTTCAGGGTTATTGAAATCGCTGAGGTTCATTGGAGGTGAAGTCAAGATAGCTGTACCATCATCCACGTCATCGAATCCAGCATTTCCACCACCGTTACCAGTCACATAAGCCTCTTCACCTATATCTCCATCTATATCTACATTTATATTGGCAATCTGCCCTCTGAAACCAGTTCCAATCGGTACGCCTCTTTCCCATAAGCCCGCTGTTGCTGTACCTTCTGATCTCCATCCCAAATCCAGTACAAAGTCATCTTCCCATCCTCTTACTAATTCTATCACTATCTCGTTGTTATCAGGTGAAAATGACAACTGACGCTGTCTAAAACCCCAAGCACCAGCTACTGCCTCATACGTTTCATCAAATACGTCAACAACAAAATTGCCATTGCCGTCACTAGAAATATTTAGCGCAGGACCTGAAAGCGATTCCGCTTCAAAAACCCCAGTAGGGATATTCTCTCCAGTTGCTGCATCTACAAATCGACCATTTACTTGAAAAACAGGTTTACGAACTAATTCAACATTTAGAATAGTCACTTCACCATTTACAAGTGTTGCCGTTGTCTCTAGAGGTTCGAATTCAGGATGGAAAAATGTAACAGCAAATAAACCAGCAGTTGCTACGCCAGTGCCATAGTCTCCAGTGATATTTGTCGTCCCACCATTCAGTTCAGTTGATTGAATGTTTACATCTACATTATTGATTGGCGAGCCTTCACCCGCTACCGTTACATTTCCTTCTAGCCAGCAAGCTCTTTGGTAATTAGGTCGTAAAACAAATAATCCATTATTTCTGTCAGTCGCTAATACATTCCCAGAAGGAAGATATGGATAAGCACCCCAACATCCATTGGTTCCACCATTACCTCCAAAGAAGGTATCATAAGCCCCTACCTTAATCATATTCGTCGGTCTGCTCACATCTGTAATTACAACACCATCTGTGTACCAAGAAGTGATTAGATATCCATCTTGATAATGGGTGTTATGAGGTACGACACCTTGACCTGCAGTCTCTAATGGTTGGAAAACATCAAGCAGCCTAATATTCGAAAAGTCACTGATATCGTAGGCATCTACATAAGCATCACCTCTTTCATCTGTTGTAAATGCATAATTGCCATCATCAGAAATCCATGTATTGTGTGTAAAGTTGAATGTGGTATTTGTTTCCCCAAGTAAGACCAGATTAGATTTATCAGATACATCAAATATCCTAAGTTGTCCACTATTTATTTCTGAAGAGTACATAATGTTGTCTCTAACAAATAAATCATGCGCATAACCATTTCCATGCGCAGCTATTACTGGCGGATTCCATCTATCTTGGTTAAGGTCCAATATAATGGCCTTATCCATTGTTTGGTTACCACAACCTGCCAAATAAGCAAAGCCATTTTCGTCTATATAGATATTATGGCAAGCACCTAATGTAGCTGGTGCATCAGTAATAACTTCAGGTGTGATTAATTGCCACCTTATAGAATCATTATCAGCTTGACTCATATCCACAACCAGCAAGCCATCATTCGACTCAGAAGTTACATATACATGGTCTTCCCATGACTTCATATCTCGCCATATTATGTTAGATCCTGGGATAGCAAGAATCTCTACAGGTGCAGTAGGGTCAGCAAGGTTATATATCCTCGTATTATCTACAGTACCAACTATGGCAAATTCAGTACCTCCTTCGGATACAAATCCCCATATATCATTGCCAGCCTCTGGAAACTGAGGGTTTGATAACAGCTCAAAATTGAAATCTGTTTGGCTAAACAGAAATTGAGAAGCTAGAAATAAAATAATAGTGTATAATAGTCTCATAAATGTGTTTTTTATATGCGGAGCAAAAGTACAACGATTAAGTGATCTTAAAGGCTATAAAAACTCCTTACAAAGGACATTTTTAGCGCTAAAATGTAGTTTTTCTAGAATTCAGTTTGCTTTTATTGAGGTCCTGGTGGTGTTTTCTTATCCAAAAGCGTCGTGGTTAATCTGGATATACAAATTAGCTTCCCGTTTCCATCAGTAATCGTTATGTTCCACACATGTATTTTACGTCCAACCTTAATAGGAGTGACCTTGCCAAATACATAACCCTCTCTTGCGCTGGATAGATGATTGGCATTGATTTCGACACCAACTACTGCCTTCTCAAAAGGATTTTCTTGTACGACGACAGAGGCTACAGATCCTATAGTCTCAGCTAAGGCGACAGAGGCACCTCCATGAAGTAGACCCATAGGCTGAATTGTCCGATGATCTACAGGCATCTTTGCTATAAGATAGTCATCTCCCACCTCTATGAATTCTATTCCAATATGGTGAACCATAGTATTGATGCCTGTTGCATTTAAAGAATCAATACTAGGATTACTTTTCCAGATCATATATTTGTATTAGAAAAATGTATAATGTAAAGCTATGAAAATATACCATAACCCACGTTGCCGCAAGAGTAGAGAGACCTTAACTCTATTAGAAGAAAAGGGGCAAAAGCCGGATATAATTCTTTATTTAGAAAACCCGCCTACTAAGAAGGAACTGACAAAAATCATCCAGATGTTAGGCATTAAGCCAATTCAGCTTATTAGGAAAGGTGAGCCTATTTTCAAGGAAAAATATAAAGGTCAAGACTTATCTGACAAGGATTGGATCAATGCTATGATAGAAAACCCTAAGCTCATTGAAAGACCTATAGTGGTAAATGGTGATAAAGCAGTGATAGGCAGACCTCCTACCAACGTATTGGACTTACTATAGCTTCACATAGGAATTAACATATGTTTTTAGTCCTTCAAAATCATGAGGATGAAATGATGTCGCATCCATTTGGTTTCTAATCCAAGTCAACTGACGCTTTGCATAGCGCCTAGAATTTTGTTGGATTAGTTCTATAGCTCTACCTAGACTATAGAGTCCGTCCATATATCCAAACACTTCAGTATATCCTACTGTATCCAGTGCTCTTAGATGTCTATGTGGTATTAAGGAATGAACTTCATCTATAAGTCCTTTGTCCATCATACGATGTACTCTTGTATTGATTCGATCGTATAATTCTTCCCTTTGTCTCATTAATGAGATATAGATGGGTATAAAGCCTCTCGCTGCTTTAGGTTGATTTAAAAAGGAAGAAAATGGTTTTCCAGAAACTCTCATCACACCCAGCATTCTGATGATCCGTCTATCATTGTCCCTGTCGACGGTAGCAAAGCTTTGTGAATCACCTTTATGGAGCTCATCAAGTGCTTTCGCGCGATCTGTAAGTAAGTCTTGCTCTATTTGAAGATTGACCTCCTCAGGTACAGTTGGAATTTTATCTAACCCCTCGCAGACTGCTTTTATATAGAGCCCGGTGCCACCACTCAGAATAGGTGTTAGGCCCGCATCATAAGACTGATAAATAGCGTTCAAAGCATCGGTTTCATAAATACCAGCAGAGTATGGCTTAACAATAGACACATAATCTACCAACTTGATGTTACCAGCCTTTATCTCATCAGACGTTGGCTTTGCTACGCCAATACTCAGTTCTTTATAAATCTGACGACTATCAGAGGATATAATTACTCCATTAATCGCTTGACTCAAAGCGATGGCTGTCTCAGTCTTTCCCACTGCTGTCGGCCCTACGAGGACAATTAAGTATTTTTTGTCATGACTCAATCTAACAAGTATGTATTAGCTATCTTAACTGCCCTATAATTCAATCAAAAGCAGAAAAATGATTAGAAAATGTGTATTGATGATAATCAGCTTATCGCTTTTAGCGTGTAAAGATACTTCACCCAGTAAAACTATGACACAAGAGAAAAAGACAGCTTATGCAATGGTTATTCACGGAGGTGCAGGAACCATCCTCAAGAAGAACATGACACCTGAGAAAGAGAAAGCCTACTTAGAGGCGCTCAATTTAGCACTAGACACTGGAGAAAGCATTTTAAAATCAGGTGGAAGCAGCATGGATGCCGTTGTAGCAACTATCAAGACCATGGAAGATTCCCCGTTATTCAATGCAGGTAAAGGAGCAGTTTTTACAAATAATGGTCACAACGAATTAGATGCATCGATTATGAGAGGTAGTGATAGGGAGGCAGGGGCAGTCGGCGGCGTGAAAAATGTAAAGAACCCTATAGAAGCAGCCAAAGGTGTTCTTGAAAAGTCAGAACACGTCATGATGACTGGTGATGGCGCAGATGCTTTTGCCAAAAGCCTCGGACTGGAACAAGTGGACAATAAATATTTCCATACTGAGTCCAGATGGAAGAGCTTGCAAAGGGTATTGGAAAAGGAAAAAGCGATGGGTATGGAAATCAGTGAAATTTCTGAGAGCAAATTTGGAACAGTAGGAGCTGTGGCTTTGGATAGAAACGGGAATATTGTAGCGGGGACATCTACTGGAGGCATGACGAATAAGCGATTCAATAGGATAGGGGATAGCCCAATTATTGGCGCAGGTACCTATGCTAATAATGAGACTTGTGGCGTCTCATGTACAGGTCATGGAGAGTACTTTATTAGATATGCCGTCGCTCACGATGTGTCAGCAATGATGGAATATAAACAAGTAAGCCTAAAAGAGTCTTCCGAACACATCGTTCATACTAAACTGAAAGAAGCAGGTGGTAGCGGAGGACTGATTGCCTTAGATAAAAATGGAAATATCAGCATGCCATTTAATACTGCAGGGATGTATAGAGGCTATATAACGGATAGTGATCGAGTGGTGGCCATCTATGAGGATGGTCAATAAGCTCATTAACTAAAATAACTTTCTATAGTTTCAATCGATGATTCCATTAAAATAAAATTAGATTTGTAATTCATTGATATCGAGTTACATGATTCAAGATATAGTTAAAAACAACTGGATACATTTAGTTGCAATTCTAATTTTTCTACTATCCACCGTGTTGGTTTTTTATCCCACCTACCAAGGCAAAAAGCTGGTGCAAAGTGATATCACTCACTGGGTCGGAATGTCACAAGAAAGTAAGACTTATGAGGAAGCGACAGGAGAAACCACGCTATGGACCAACAGCATGTTTTCTGGCATGCCTTCATATTACATTAAGTTTGATCAAGTAAAAGACCCCTTGGATTATATCAAGTCTGTGCTCAGTCTTGGGATGAACAATGAGGCTGGGAAGTTTCTTGTCGGCCTGATTCTATTCTATCTACTTCTTATCTTTTTAGGTGTAAAGCCTCCCTTAGCCATATTCGGTGCCCTCTGTTTTGCCTATACCACCAATAATATGGTTCTCCTAAATGCTGGGCATAATACCAAGGTCATGACAATTATGACGGCGCCTATGGTGATACTAGGAGTCTTATATGCCTATCAGAAAAATATGATTCTAGGCGCATTGTTATTTGCTCTAGGAATGTCATTAAACTTAAAAGCATCACATCCCCAGATGACATATTATCTGGGCATCGTCTTGTTTATATATACTTTGTTTGTATTTGCAGAACATGTCAAGCAAGGCAAGATTCTAAAATTTACTAAGACGTCTGGACTTCTTTTACTTGGACTTCTTATAGGCGTAGGATCTACAGCAAAGAGAACACTACCTATATACGAATACTCTAAGGACACCATGCGTGGTGCGCCAATATTAAAAAACCATAAATCAAATGATAGCAGCTCTAAAGTAGAAGGCCTGGGCTGGGAGTATGCGATGTCTTGGAGTAACGGCAGTGAGGATTTGTTGGCCAGTTTTATCCCATTGGCTAATGGTGGTAGCTCTACAGAAAATATAGATTCGCAATCAAATTTTGGAAAAGAGTTACGTAGAAAGAATATACCCATTAAATCAGTCAAGGCCCCTTTGTATTGGGGAAGTTTACCATTTACTAGTGGACCGATATACTATGGGGCTATCATTTTCTTTCTCTTTTTCTTGTCATTATTCAATCTCAAAGGGCATTTGAAATGGTGGGGTTTGGCAGCAGTAATCCTAACATTTTTACTGTCGATGGGTAAAAATTTTGAGATACTGAGTAGGCTATTTTTTGACGTGGTACCGTATTACAATAAGTTTAGAACACCCAATTCTATTTTATCTATAACTGCTATTATCATTCCTCTGATGGCCATGCTGGGCTTATCTAAGATATTGGCCCAAAAGAGTTTGTCTAAAAAGAAGGTGCTTTATCCCGGCATAGGGTTCATCCTATTTACCGTACTCCTTGGTGTATTAGGCCCTGGAATTTTTGATATTTCATCTAGCAGTGATAATATGCTGGCACAAGCTGGATTAGATCCTAAAGTTATTATAGAAGACCGCGCTAATCTCTTAAGAGCTAGCGCACTGAGGACGGCATTATTTATGACCTTGAGCTTAGTTTTGATCTGGGTTCGTTCGCTAGGAAAGCTTTCTCATTTATTAGTTGTTATTGGCATAGGGCTATTGGCATTTATTGATTTGTACTCTATCAATCTTAGATACGTCAGCTCATCTAATTATGAGAGTGTAAGAAGACAGAAGGAACACTATACACCAAGGCCCGTAGACAATCAAATTCTCCAGGATCAAACCTTGCATTACAGAGTTTTGGATAATTCTATAAATACATTCAATTCTTCGTTTGCTTCCTATTTCCATAAAACGATTGGCGGATATCATGCGGCAAAACTCCAGAGATATCAGGATATAATAGACTATCACATTACCAAGAATAATGTGAATGTGCTAAATATGCTCAATTGTAAATATTTCATATCGGGCCAACCAGGACAGGAGCAAGTAGGATTAAATTCTGCTTCACTAGGAAATGCATGGTTTGTCAATAAAGTGAATATTGTACAAGATGCTGATGCAGAAATAGAAGCCTTATCAGATTTTGATCCATTAGGAGAGGCCATCGTACATAAAGAATTTCAGGAGGAGGTCGGAAATACGTCTAGACAAAAGTCTGGTTCTATAGAGCTTATTGAGTACAAGCCTAATAAGCTAACTTATAAAAGCAATTCTATGGCGAATCAAATTGCCGTATTTTCTGAAGTATGGTACGGGCCTAACAAAGGATGGAAAGCGAGCATAGATAATAAGCCAGTACCACATTTTAGAGCTAATTACATTTTAAGAGCAATGTCAGTACCTGCTGGAGAACATACAATAGTCTTTGAGTTTGACCCTGATAGTAATAAACTAGGCATTACTATTTCATGGATTTGCTCCTTATTATTAATCATTGGGTTCCTTGTGTATTTCGTATTCAGAGGTAGAATATTAAGAGATAAGCAGTGAATGTGAGCAATATGATATCTTTGTAGTCTAATGCATAGAGGGAGACAAATCTTAAGCCCTGAGAGATTCAATATTACTCTCAAGCGACTCGCTAGCCAAATAGTGGAAAACTACCTTGATAGCGAAGAGTTGTTAATAGTAGGTATTCAAGAAAAAGGCGTTATTCTGGCAGAACGTCTTATTGAGATTATTAATGACATTGAACCAAAAAGGAAAATATTTTTCGGCAAGTTGGATATAACCTTCTACAGAGATGATTTCAGAATGAGGCAAACGCCGCTAACTGCTAATGCAACTCAAGTAGACTTTAATATAGACTCTAAAAGAATCCTTCTTATAGATGATGTACTCTACACTGGCCGCACCATCCATGCTGCCTTATCTGCCTTACAGGACTTTGGACGTCCTTCTAAAGTAGAATTACTCACTATGGTAGACAGGCGATTCAATAGACACTTGCCTATAAAGTCTGATTATACAGGCATACAAGTGGATGCCTTAGATGATGCCTATGTCAGAGTACAATGGGAACATCTGGATGGGGAGGATAAAGTTTTAATTTTTTCAGCCAATACGAATGATTAAATGAGTGAAGGCATACTAAGCACAAGACATCTCCTCGGTATAAAATATATCACCAAAGAAGATATTGAGCTTATTTTCTCTACTACTAAGAAGTTCAAGGACGTTATTAATCGGCCTATTAAGAAAGTGCCATCATTGAGGGATGTGACAATAGCTAATCTCTTTTTTGAAAACTCAACAAGGACAAAACTCTCTTTTGAGTTGGCTGAAAAGAGACTATCTGCAGATGTTATTAATTTCTCTTCATCGCAGAGCTCTGTCAAAAAAGGGGAGACCTTACTAGACACAGTCAATAATATATTATCGATGAAGGTAGACATGATCGTTATGAGGCATCCCGCCCCAGGCGCTCACATTTTTCTGTCTAAACATATCGATGCTCAGATAGTCAATGCTGGAGATGGCACTCATGAACATCCGACCCAAGCCCTTCTAGATGCTTTCTCTATGCAGGAAGCAGTGGGTCCATTAAAAGGAAAGAATATCTGCATATTTGGTGATATCATGCACTCGCGAGTTGCGCTCAGTAATATATTATGCTTAAATAAGCTTGGCGCCAATGTCAGAGTCTGTGGTCCTCCTACGTTAATACCTAAGCACATCACTTCTTTAGGTGCAGAAATATCATATAATCTAAAGGATAGCCTAGAATGGTGTGACGTAGCAAATGTGCTCCGAATACAACTAGAAAGACAAGATATAAAGTACATTCCTTCCTTACGTGAGTACAGTATGTACTATGGGATAAATAAAGAACTACTGGATAGCCTTAAGGAAAAGAAGGTCATTATGCATCCTGGACCGATAAATAGAGGCATAGAATTAGATAGTGATGTGGCAGATAGTGAACATTCTATCATTCTTCAGCAAGTAGAAAATGGGGTGGCTGTGAGAATGGCTGTATTGTTTCTTCTGGCAAATCAGAGAGGATCGATAGAAGCCTAAGGTCATATTAAAAATTTATTAAAGTCAGCATTGGGATGGATACTTTATATGCTGTAACAGTTCTTTGTATTATGGAAGGTTCGATAAAATTATTGTTGGTTCTGTTTTTTGTTGGTGGGTTATTGCCATTAGCCGCTCAGTATGATATAAGTATTGACATTAAGAACTATGAGAACGATACACTTGTAGTTGGCTACTATTATGCAGATAAGCAGTTAGTTCAGGATACATTACTAGCTGAACAAAAAGGTCAGTTCAAGTTATCAGGTGAAGACACCTTGTCCGCCGGCATTTATATTTTACTCACTAATCCGGATAACGAATTTGTCCAGTTTAATGTCAACGAGGATAACAAGGTATTTGGAATCAGTTATGACTATAATGATAAGTCTAAGGTATCTTATCACAATTCAGAAGACAATACCACTTTCCAAAATTACATAGAGCTTCTCAATGAAATGAGGCCAGAAGCTCAGCAGTTAAGAGACACTATAGCTGCGTTGGAAGCAAATGAAAAGAATGCAGATGCATTCAAAGCTAACTTAGAAAAATTAGATACTAAAGTAGCGAATCAACAGAATAAGATATTAGAGAAATATCCTAACTCTATAACAGGAAAGGTACTTAGAGCTAACAAAGAAATAGAGTTGCCAGAATTTCCAGATACCAAAGAAGGACAACTTGAAAGATATCTATACTACAAGGCGCACTTTTTTGACAATCTAGATTTGGCGGATCCACTCTCTATGAATATTGGACTGATCCAACCAAAAATTGATACCTATATAGATAGATTGACATCTAATTATCCCGATAGTATAATTACCAGTCTAGATTATCTTTTAGGAGAGATGATGCCAGCTGAGAGAACTTACCAGTACTATCTAAGTAATTTTCTAAGTAAATATGGCAATAGTAAAATCATAGGATACGATGCCATTTATGTACATCTAATAGATAATTATTATGCTGCTGAAAAAGCACCTTGGGTCAGTGAAGAAAACTTACTCAAGATTGTAGATAATGCTAATAAGATTAGACCATCACTGATAGGGAAGATAGGCGCTGATATAAAAGTGTATAAGGAAGACGGCACGCCAATTTCAATTTCTGATATAGATTATGAGTATCTGATATTATTATTTTGGGCACCTGACTGTGGCCACTGTACTAAAACGATGCCTGACTATGTCAAGTTCAATGAAAAGTGGAAAGCTTCTGGTGTAAAGACCTTCGCCATCTGTACAAAGCATCAAGATAAAACCAAAACCTGTTGGGAAGCACTTGAAGAAAAGGATATGTTAGGATTTATCAATGCTGCAGATGAATACCATCGTTCGCGATTTAAACTCAAGTACAATGTGAGTTCTACGCCAAAAGTTTTCATCCTGAATAAGGATAGAGAAATC
Organism: uncultured Saprospiraceae bacterium; assembly: GCA_964540155.1. Taxonomy (GTDB): domain Bacteria; phylum Bacteroidota; class Bacteroidia; order Chitinophagales; family Saprospiraceae; genus RFSX01. Next base: position 13,991 of record CAZIMH010000010.1, on the reverse strand, counting down.
CTTCTCAAAAACTTAGGAGCAGAACAACTCGAAGGTGCAATGCTTGAGATTCTTAAGCAAGATAAAAGAGAAGACCTTATTCCTAACTAATTAGCTGTAAGTTGACAAGGTTTTTTTAATTCGACTCATTGCTTCTTCTAGAATTTCATTGGAGGATGCGTATGATAATCTAAAGGAATTAGAATCCCCAAATGCTTCCCCAGTTACGACTGCCACATGGGCCTCATCTAGTAATACATCCACAAAATCATTGGCGTTATTGATTGTCCGCTGTCCATTAGACTTACCGAAGTAGGCTGAGATATCTGGAAAGAAATAGAAAGCACCCTGAGGTTCGTTGGTTTTGATGCCAGGTATATCATCTAGCAGGCGTTTAACCAGATTCTTACGTTCCAGAAATTTATCTTTCATATAAGAAAGCTGACTTGGGTCTTTCATTAATGCATCCGCTGCTGCTGCCTGACCAAAGGCGGTGGCTCCTGAAGTAAACTGACCTTGTACTTTAGCACAGGCTGATGCAATCCATTTTGGTGCGCCCATATAGCCTAAGCGCCAGCCAGTCATTGCGAATCCTTTTGACATACCATTTATGGTGATTGTCTTATCTGCCATATTAGGTAGTGAGGCGATGCTTGGGTTCTTTCCCTCAAACAAGATATACTCATATATCTCATCTGCGAGTACAAATAAATTTTCTTTTGCACTTATTACCTTAGCCAAGCTTTCTAATTCGCTCAGTGAATACGAACTTCCAGTTGGGTTACTTGGAGAAGAGAAAATAATCATCTTCGTCTTATCAGTTATCGCTTCTTCTAGTTGCTCCGGTGTCACCTTAAAGTCTTGATCTATGCCAGCATACAATGGCTTCGGTGTACCAGAGGCAAACTTTACAATTTCGAAATATGAAACCCAATACGGTGTGAATATAATAACCTCATCTCCAGGGTCTAGTAAGGCTAAGCATACATTAGCTATACATTGCTTAGCACCATTAGAGACGACTATTTGACTAGGGTCGTAAGCCAGTCCATTATCTCGCTTAAATTTATGACAGATGGCTTTGCGCAATGCCATGTCACCAGGGACTGCGGTATACTTTGTCTTACCTTCATTCAAGGCTTTGGTGGCTGCCGCCTTAATATAGTCAGGCGTATCAAAATCTGGTTCTCCCAGACTTAAGCTAATGACATCTACGCCTTGTGCTTTCAATTCTCGAGCTTTCTGAGCCATTTTAATGGTAGCAGACTCAGACATATTTTTCAATCGACTAGATAATAATAGTTTGGACATATAACATTTTATTACAATCTCAAAAGTATAACTAACTTTCGTCTCCAGATTAATTTTAATTTTTTTATTTATCAATTCAGTTAAAATGGGCAAGATTCAAATATTTGTTACAGGAGGCACCTTCGATAAAAACTATAATTACATAACAGGAGAACTCTATTTTCAGGACACCCACCTCATTGATATGTTTAAGCAGGGAAGATCTACGCTAGCTTTAGATGTTAAGAAGCTTATGATGATAGACAGTTTAGATATGACTTCAGATCACAGAGCACAAATTCTCGAAGAATGTCTGAATACATCTAGTGAAAAAATACTTATCACGCATGGTACTGACACAATGGTAGATACGGCACGTTATCTTGACGGACACCAGTTAGAATCTAAGACTATTGTTCTTACCGGTGCTATGATACCTATTGCTTTTGGTAGTTCTTCTGATGGATTTTTTAATTTAGGTTCCGCCTTAGCATTTGTCCAGACGTTGGAGCCTGGTATTTACATCACTATGAATGGTCGGTACTTTAATTGGGACAATGTCAGAAAAAACAGAGAAACAGGCTATTTTGAGTCTATGTCCTAAACTCACTCTAACCTATTGTATATCAATCAAGAATACATTCGTACAATAATTATATTTAACCATTTAGGGCACTATTTTAGAAACTAAACGTTATCTTTGAAACTTGGTAAATGTTTTATCAATGCATCCAACAGAATGGAGTTATGAAGCAATTAATAATAATTTTAGCATTTGTTATTCTGAGTCAGACATCAGTGAATGGTCAAACATTTACACCCTTATCAACTCAGAATTTAATAGAAGCAGACAGCACGCGTACACATTATCCATATGGGCTAACATACAAGGCGCTCATTTTGGATTATCAATCTCAAAATGGAGGGAGTATAACTGATTTTAATGACTACCATTATGGATTTGAAATCGGAGTATCTAAAAGAATCACACGTAATTTCAACTTATATCTCCCTATCAAAGCAGGCGTAGTTAATAGGAGTGAAGAAAGAGATAACTTATCCAACTGTGTACATAGAAATGTATTCGGTGCTGACTTACAAGCTCAATACCAATTTAATAGTCCAACCAACTTTGACCAATCAGTCATTCCTTATGTACTCGCAGGGGCTGGTGGTGTAGTGGAAGATGAAGGCGAGTTTAATATCCAAATTCCATTCGGGGCTGGGTTGAATTTCAGAATCAATGATCACATTTATATCAATTGGCAGTCAGAGTATAGATTCTCACTTTCAGAGAACAGAAATAACTTACACCATGGATTAGGTTTCAGCTATCTGTTTGGAGCTCCAGCACCTGCGGACATCATTCCTATGGAGAAAGAAGAAATGAAATTAGACAGTGATGGAGATGGGCTGGAAGATGACATAGATTTGTGTCCACAATTCGCGGGACCAATTGCCCTTAAGGGCTGTCCTGATAAGGATGAAGATGGCATACCTGATTACAGAGATGATTGTCCGTCTATCCCAGGCGTTGGTGTTTTCAAGGGTTGCCCAGATTCAGATGGTGATGGCATATCTGATAATGATGATGAATGCCCTAACAAAGCAGGAACAAAAGCAAATAATGGGTGTCCTGATGAGGCACCTGTCATAGCTCCAGATAGTGATGGTGACGGTGTTCCTGATGCAACTGACAAATGTCCTAATCTAAAAGGGGATGGCGCTGATGGTTGTCCTGTCAATAGAATTCAAGATAGAGATGGCGATGGTGTAGCAGATAATGTAGATAGATGTCCTGACAGAGCAGGAATAGCTGCCTTCGGCGGATGTCCAGACACTGATGGAGATGGAATAGATGACACCAGAGATAAATGTCCTAATTCTCCTGGTACTGTAGCTTCAGGTGGCTGTCCTGAAATAACAAGAGATGATAGAGATGTTTTAGAAGTAGCCATGAGAGCAGTCACTTTTGACACTGGTAAAGCCACTTTGAAATCAGAGTCATATCCTGTACTAAACCAAATAGGACAATTGCTTCAGAGATATCCTGATTATAATCTAATCATAGAAGGTCATACTGACAATGTAGGTAGCTCTGTCAATAACCAATTACTTTCTGAGAGAAGAGCAAGAGCATGCTTCGAGTATCTCAAAGACAGATCTTTTATATCAGCTGACCGAATGAATCATATTGGATACGGTGAATCAAGACCTATATCTTCAAACGATAATTTGGAGGGAAGAAAATTGAATAGGAGAGTCGTGTTTAACTTGGTTCCAAGATAAACACTCTAGACAATAAGAAACTAAAATGGCTGCATCAGTAACTTTCTGACGCAGCCATTTTAATAGGTACGGTGAAGAAGTGTATAATTACTTATTATGTTTCTCCACTCTTTTGGCTTTTTCCAATACCGCTGATTTCATATTTTCTCTATAGGTTGTTAATCTAGATTGTAATTCACCATCTGCTTGTCCAATTATCCTCGCTGCCAATAAACCAGCATTCTTAGCTCCGTTCAGTGCTACGGTGGCCACTGGTACACCATTAGGCATTTGAAGTATAGATAAGATGCTGTCCCATCCATCTATGGAGTTAGAAGACTTGATAGGGACACCGACAACAGGTAAGTCAGTCAGTGAAGCGACCATGCCGGGTAAATGAGCAGCACCGCCGGCGCCCGCTATAATTACCTTGATACCTCTATCTATCGCCTTGCTGGCATAGTCTACCATACGCAATGGCGTTCGGTGGGCAGAAACAACTGTCATTTCATAGCTTACATTCAGCTCATCCAAAATGTCTGCAGCTGCTTGCATGACTGGCAGGTCTGAATCAGACCCCATTATTATTCCGACTTGTTTTCCCATGCTTTAACTTTAAGATTTGATTTTACTAATGCCATTTTCTCTTTCACTTCTGCGATACTTTTTCCTACTATATTCACATGACCCATTTTCCGAAGAGGTCTGGTTTGTTTTTTTCCATAGAGATGAGGATAGACTTTATCATATGCCATTACCTTGTCGATGCCTTCATATTTTGTAGGTCCAGAATGATTTTTTTCTCCTAAGAGATTAATCATCAGTGCAGTTTCATCTTGTGTAACTTCAGGCATTTCCCAATCCAATAAACTTCTTAAATGAACATTATACTGCGAATGTGATCCAGCATCTATTGTATGGTGTCCAGAGTTGTGCGGTCGAGGGGCTACTTCATTGACTAGAATTTCATTATCCTTGGTCAAGAATAACTCGACAGCCAATAATCCTATAATATCTAAAGAAGACACAATCTTCTCTGCAATCTCAATACACCCTTTTATAGTGGATTCTGAGATATCTGCTGGACATTGCAAGTAATCCAATAGGTGTCCTTCTTTATTGAAAACCATTTCTGTAACTGGGAAAAAAGTCTTTTGCTTTTTACTATTGCATCCAACTATAATGGCCAATTCCTTCTCGATAGCTACCACACTTTCTATGACAGAAGGCACATCCAAGATATCCTCTAACTCATCTTTAGTCTTTATGACCTTAACGCCTTTACCATCATAGCCTGCTGTTCTTGCTTTCTGGACAAAAGGCAGTGTTAAGATACCTGACGCTATCTTACTTACTATTTCTTTCCTTCCTTCCACCAGAAAAAAGTCTGAGCTCGGAATGCCGTGCTCTAAATAAAATTGCTTTTGAATTCCTTTATCCTTTATGATATCCAAGACACGACTCTGAGGACGTACCACTACACCGGCAGATTCCAGCTCTGCCAAGGCCTTTGTATTTACATTTTCTATCTCTACTGTCAAGATATCCATACCACTTCCAAAGGCCATTACATCTTCATACTTTCTAAAGTCGCCTTGTACAAAATAAGGATAGATGCTTCCTACTGGTGAATCGAATGTCGTATCCATAAACCAGATCTCTAAATCGAATTTTGTAACTTCTTGTAAGAGCATTTTACCTAACTGCCCACCACCTAAAACACCTATCTTCTTATTCACTAGTTTGTTTATAGATTATGCTGCAAAGGTATTGATAATCCATACCTTCGAATTCGAAATCACAAAAAAATATGAGTGACCAATCTTCGCCAATTTTGCTTAAGAACGCTGTAATCATTAATCGAGGTAAGTCTTTTGAAGGAGACATCCTGATTAAGGGTAAAAGAATAGAACGTATAGACAGGGATATTTCAGCTCCTAGTGCTAGAATTATAGATGTTGAGGGTAAATGGGTCATGCCTGGTATTATAGATGATCAGGTTCACTTCAGAGAGCCTGGCTATACACATAAGGCGAATATTGGTACGGAATCTAAAGCTGCAGCGGCCGGAGGTGTCACTTCTTTTATGGAAATGCCTAATACAAATCCTACCTCCACTACCCAAGAATTGCTGCAGAATAAATACGATATCGCATCTGAATCCGCTACTGTAAATTACAGCTTTTACATGGGTGCCACCAATGATAATATAGAAGAGGTACTTAAGACAGATTCATCAAAAGTATGCGGTGTGAAAATTTTTATGGGATCCAGCACAGGAAATATGCTTGTCGATGATCAGCAAACCCTGTCTAATTTATTCTCAAAGGTGAATATGCTTATAGCCACTCACTGCGAAGATGAAAGTACTATTAGGAAAAACTTAGAATTGGCTAAGCAGAAGTATGGGAATGAGCTAAATGCGCTGCATCACCCTGTTATTAGGAATGCAGAAGGATGCTACCTATCCTCAAGTATGGCTATAGACTTAGCTCGCAAGAATGGTACAAGACTTCACATTTTACATATCAGCACAGAAAAGGAGATAGACCTATTTGATAATGACATTCCGCTTCTTGATAAAAAGATTACCTCAGAAGTATGTGTGCATCATCTGTTTTTTGATGATAGTTTCTACCATGCCTTAGGTAATAGAGTCAAATGTAATCCTGCGATAAAATCTACCAAGGATAGAGAAGCACTATTAGAAGGCCTTAAGAATGGATACTTTGATGTCATTGCTACAGACCATGCTCCACACACAATCGAGGAGAAAAGTAAACCATATAGCAAAGCACCTTCTGGTCTACCCTTGCTACAACATAGTCTAACCATGATGTTATCTTTTTACCATAGCGGTGCACTTAGTAAAGAGTTTATAGTGGAAAAAATGTGTCATGCACCAGCTGAGTTATTCAGAGTCAAAGACAGGGGATATCTGGATGAGGGCGCCTATGCAGATCTAGTAATTGTGGATCCTGACAAGAGTTGGGAAGTGCATTCAAGCCAACTGGAATACAAATGTGGCTGGTCTCCATTAGAAGGGTTTGACTTTAATGGTAAAGTTATCAGTACTATGTGTAATGGAAGCTTTGTCTATGAAAATGAAAAACTAACCGGTGCAAAAAGTGGGATGAGGTTAATGTTTAATTAGAATCCAATTTTGCCTCCTGGCTTCTCCAACTCTTTATGTAAGTGAACCATTTTGGCGGCAGTAATAGCTGCTTCAGTACCCTTGTTACCATACTTTCCACCCGCTCTTTCTTTAGCTTGTTGTAGGTTGTTCACTGTCAAGACACCAAAGGTGATAGGCTTTCCAGACATAATGGCTAATTGGTTAAGCGCATTAGCTACAGACTGATTGATAAACATATCATGTTCTGTCTCTCCTTTGATTACACATCCTAGACAAATGACGGCATCTGCACTTTTACAACTAAGCAAGGCTTTAGCAGCCACTGGTAATTCAAAGGTTCCAGGTACATGAACTATGTGTATATCATGTGGGTCAGCACCTAACTTGATAAGCGTGGACTTGGCACCATCCAATAGAACTTGCGTAATCTCCGAGTTCCAATCTGATACTGCAATATGTATTTTGTAGTTGGTTATCGAGGAGATTCCCGATAAGTCTTCTTGATTTAAGGCCTGATCCTTTGTGCTCAATTATCTAGGAAGGATTAGTTCGCGTTAGCACCGATGAGCATATTTATATTGGCTGCTTCATTAGAAGTAGGGTAATTATCCTTAATCTTGGTGAATGCAGATACAGCCTTGGAATTGTCTCCATTTCTCTTAGCCAGCATCCCAAGTTTATGCAGATAATAAGGTGTCAGAAGTGCATCTTCACTAGAAGTAGTTGCCTTCTCGTAAAATGACAGCGCTTTTCCTAAATCTCCAATCTCTGAGTAAGCATCTCCTAAGTTTCCATTCTTGACTATAGGAGAATATTCTCCAGAACTTTTGTGGCTTTCCAAATAACTTATTGATTCCTCATACTTTCCTATTTGTAGATAGCATATGCCTGCATAAAGTTTAGCAAGGTTGCCAGTCTTAGTACCACCATAATTATCTACAATATCAAGAAATCCTTCATGGCCACCACCTGGTTTCTCCAAGGCAAGAAGAAAAGAATCCCTTTGGAACTGTTGTTCAGCTCTGAATATTGCTGCTTTAGCTGCTTCTTCTTTTGGTGCTTTAATGAAGTACTTATAAATTACAAAAGCTGCAATAAGTAATGCAAGCCCAAGAAATAATCCAAGAACCAAATTTTTATTCTTCTCAAACCAATCTTCAGTTGACTTCGGAGTTTGGTCTAGTACAACATCTACAATCTCTTCATCACCACCTAGTCTTCGTTTTCTTTTTCCCATTATAACAGTTTCTAAAATTTGGTGCAAAAATAATTAATACTTCTCTTATATGTATAAGAGAAGTATTGCTAAAACATAAAATCAGAAGATGGGAGATTCTAATCCATTATAAAAGGGTAGTCCTTTTGGACATAGTTATCGTCATAAAGCTCTGATGCCATAGGGAAATCCGATTTCTCAGCAAACTCAATCGCAGCAGCTATTTCCTTTTTGATTTTGTCATTTATAGCATCTATTTCTTTCTGAGAAGCTATCTTATTATTGAGCATATGCTCTGCTGTCTCTACAATAGGGTCTAACTCTTTGTACCCATTTAACTCATCTTTTGTACGATATTTTCCTGGATCGGAAACCGAATGTCCTCTATATCTGTAGGTTTTTATCTCTAAATAGTATGGGCCTTTACCGCTTCTGATATGTTCAGCAGCTTTACTAAGTGCATTGTGTACGGCTAGAGGTGACATACCATCTACTTGTTCACTTGGCATATCATATGAAAGACCTAATTTATAAAGGTCTTGTACATTAGAAGTTCTTTCTACAGAAGTACCCATTGCATACTGATTGTTCTCACAGATGTATAGCACTGGCAACTTCCAAGTCATGGCCATATTGAAAGACTCATGCAATGCACCTTGTCTTGATGCACCATCGCCAAACATAGTCACACAAAGATTCTTAGTCTCTTTATACTTCTCTGCAAAGGCAACACCTGTCCCAATAGGAATCTGAGCGCCGACTATTCCATTTCCGCCAATATAGTTGTGCTCTTTAGATGAAAAGTGCATTGAACCCCCTTTTCCTTTCACTACGCCTGTTGCTTTGCCGAATAGTTCAGCCATGCAAGAATTGGAATCTATCCCTCTAGACAAGGCAATACCGTGCTGTCTGTATGCTGTAGCTATCTTGTCATCCTTGGTGAGTGCACTAACAATACCGGCTGCAATAGCCTCTTGTCCTATATAGACATGCAGAAAACCTCTAATTTTTTGCTGACTATAGGCTTTAAGCGCTGCTTCTTCGAATCTTCTAATACGCAGCATGACTTCATACCACTCCAAGTAAGTTTCTTTACTGATTTTATCACCTTTACCTGTGGTGCTTTTTGCAACATTCTTCTTCTGTACTACTTCCGCCATTTTATTGCTATTATGAGGGTTTAAATAAATTACTTTTGAAAAGACAATAAAGATAAGTATTTGGATAATATACTTCTAGAATATATATCACTAGTCAACTACAGAAACTATGAAAAGTTGACTTTGGAGCTTTCTGAGTACTTAAATGTGATTACGGGATTTAATGGTGCAGGCAAAACAACAATTTTAGACGCTATTTTCCATGTTTGCAACGGCAAAAGCTATTTTTCGCATCTAGATCGGTATATCTATAAGGATAACCAGTCATTCTATAGGGTAGAAGCAAGGATAAATGATGGATCCCAAACTCGTAAAATCAAAATTAAATCTGAAGTCGGTCATAAAAAGGTCACTGAGCTTGATGACAAGAAAATTGAGAGTAGAGCTGATATATTAGGTAAATTCCCTGCCTTCATTATTGCTCCTAGAGATATTCAGATATTGATGGAATCGAGTGTGGAGAGAAGAAAATTAATGGACAGAACCATATCTCAATCTGACCGAGAATATCTGATTCAGCTACTGAAATACAACAAACTACTCAAACAACGCAATGCCTTTCTTAAAAGAAATCTGGGTAAGACCAACACTGATAAGCTTCTGCTGGATTCTCTAGATAAGGCCATGAGTGATCCAGCTCATTATTTGAATAATAAGCGTAAAGAATATGTAACTACACTTCAGCCACTGCTTGCAGAGTACTATGCATCTATCAGTGATAATGCAGAGCAAATTCAGGTTGAATATTCATCTCAGCTCAATTCAGCAAGCTATTTAGAAATCCAAAAGAGCAATGAAATAAAAGATAAATTTTCAGGCAAAACGAATGGCGGCATTCATAGAGATGATCTTGATATCCTTTTAATGCACAAACCACTCAAGAAATATGGTTCTCAGGGGCAATTAAAATCAACCATAATTGCACTAAAAATTGCTCAAATTAGATGGATTATAGAGCAAACCAACAAAAAGCCTATCTTGCTATTGGATGATATTTTCGATAAGTTGGATGCCAACAGAGTGAGGCAACTTCTTACTATTTGTAATAAAGACCTTACTTCACAGGTTTTCATTACAGATACAGATAAAAATAGAGTAGGTCGATTATTATCAGAAATAGGAATGGACTACAAAGAATACAGAATTCATAATGGCGAATATGTCTGATGACTTTAAGATAAATAATATTATTGGTGGTGTCTTTGTTAAGAATAATCGCTTGGCTAATGGGTACCAGCAGTACACTGTGGAGAGGGTATGGCGTGAAGTATTTGGATCAGTGATTTCTAACTACACTAGTAAGGTGAGTTATCGGAAAGGAGTTCTTACTGTCTATCTTACTTCTTCTGCGCTCAAACAAGAATTGTCTAATACCAAAGAAATCGTCATAGAAAAGATGAACAAGCACTTACAACATAAGAAAGTCACTGAATTGGTAGTAAGATAAACAATCTAGAAAAGAAGATTGATTCCAAAGAACAAGACCAAATATATCCAAAGCGCATCCAAGAAATGCCAGTAGATAGTTATAAGCTTCAATTTCCTTTTCTTCTCTGGGTCGGAGAAATAAATTAATACACTAACTGGTTCCACCATCTTTTTCTTGGCATTATAATAGAATATGGCTAGGAACGGAATGCCTACAATAACATGTGCGAAATGGACACCAGATATCAGATAAAGAAATGAGGCCATATTGTTATGGTTAACGAAAACCCCATCTTGATATAATCCCTTCCACGCGATGATCTGACTAATTAAGAACAAGATGGTGAGGAGTAATGTTAGGCCGAGATATTGCTTATAAGACTCAGTCCTATCCTCTCTATACCATTTCATAGACCTTACTAAAGTGAAACTAGAGGCAAGGAGTATGAATGTATTGATAATAAAGAGTGGTGGTAACTTAAATGGAGGAGCACCTGACTGAATTCTAGTGTATATATAAGAAACACTAAAACCAACAAATAAAGACGTCACACCTATAAGAAGAATGTATAAGGCGATGACCTGGGGGTGTATAAGATAGTTTTTTCTGTTGTCAATCATATGCCCTCATATTCTGAGACTCTAATTTACTGAGGGTCAAAAAAAAAGCCGACATAATTATAGAATTATGTCGGACTTTGTTTTTTCTATTAGTCTGTCTTACAACACTGCTTTCACAGCTGCTGCAGCTTCTTTCAGAATTATAGCTGACTGTACTGACAACCCACTCTTATCTATAATCTCCTTAGCTATATCAGCATTTGTTCCTTGTAGTCTTACAATAATAGGGACTTTAATATCTCCTATATTCTTATAAGCATCTACTACACCTTGAGCTACTCTGTCGCATCTAACGATTCCTCCAAAAATATTTATAAGTATCGCTTTCACATTAGGGTCTTTAAGTATCATCCTAAAGGCTTGTTCTACTCTTTCAGCATCTGCTGTTCCACCTACATCCAAGAAGTTTGCAGGAGAACCACCAGACAACTTGATTATATCCATAGTGGCCATTGCCAAGCCTGCACCATTAACCATACATCCCACGTTGCCATCTAATTTGACATAATTCAACCCCACTTTCTTTGCTTCTACTTCAGTCGGGTCTTCTTCTGATTCATCACGTAACTCAGCGAGATCTTTATGTCTATAAAGCGCATTATCATCTAAGCTGATTTTTGTATCTACTGCTATTATCCGATCATCTCCTGTTTTAAGCGTAGGATTTATTTCTATCAAAGAGGCATCTGCACCAAGAAAAGACGCATATAACTTAGAAACGAACTTCGCCATATTCTTTAATCCTATGCCTGACAAGCCTAGATTAAATGCAATTTTTCTTGTCTGAAATGCTTGAAGACCCAACTCTGGATCCACCCACTCTTTATGAACTAGGTGAGGTGTTTTCTCTGCCACTTCTTCTATATCCATCCCACCCTCTGTAGAGTATACAATTACATTCTGTTGCTTTTCTCTATCCATTAATATGGATACATAGAATTCTTTACAAGCATCAAAATCAGGGGCATATGCATCTTCAGCGACTAGAATCTTATTCACTTTTTTCCCTGGACCTTCCATTCCTCCTGGCGTTTGAGGCGTCTTTAGCATCATGCCTAAGATATTGCTAGCGTTCTCTTTCAACTCATCTAAATTCTTGACAAGTTTGACGCCACCACCTTTACCTCTACCACCTGCGTGTATCTGCGCTTTAACGATGGCTATAGGTGCACCTGATTCTTCTGTAACTTTCTTGTAAGCTGCTATTGCATCATCTATAGTCTCGGCCATTATGCCCTTTTGTATAGGTACCCCATAGCTAGCTATCAACTCTTTTGCTTGATATTCGTGTAAATTCATTTAAGTATTCAATATTAATATTAGTCTATAATTAGTTTTTCTACTACTGTTCCTCTGTCTGTTTGAATCTCAAGGATATGTATTCCACTTGATATTCCATTCAAACTTATATTATGTCTGTTATCTCCTCCATTAAATCTCACATTTCTATCTTGGGATACAAGTTGCCCATTGATATTGTAAAGGCTTAAAGTTCCTGTGAAAGCGCTGCCAGAGTCAAAAGACACTGTAATATTGCTATTCCCTTGCGCAGGATTAGGAAATATGTTGACATCAGAAACAAAGTCAATATTATTTACTGCAGAAGTCATATCGGATCCAACACCAAAAAACAACTCAGCATTAGGAGAACAACCTCCACCAAAAATATTAAATGCTCTTACACTCCAAACTACTGGAAATGAATTTGGTGATAGGGTAGTTACGACAAAACTCGTCTCTTCTGTTCTAAAGGCTTCCCCTCTAACTACAACTTCGTAGTAATCAGCGTTGGCTACAGGGTCCCAGCTAAGTTCCACACGGTCAAATTGAGGAAGCATCGCACCTTGCTCTGGCATCATTCCAGTTATAGAATCCACTATGGGTGTGAATTCTGTGACATCATTCTCAGCGGTTCTTAGAAATGCCCTATTCGGTGAATCATAGGATGCCTGCATTGCCGTAACCTGGTTAGGTGTAAAGGCCCAATCGTCGCAGTTAGCTGAGTAAGACATAATGTTATTATTCATAGGTGTCACTTCATCACCATTTCGATCTCTACAAATGCCTTGTGCAGTACAGCATCCACATAAAAAGGTACTACCATAATCTGCTGGCGTATCGCATAAAAAGTCTGCCGCAGTATCACAATTACTACCATCTGCTAACTCAATTTGCACAGGAGCTGATTGTGAAGAACTAATAGTAATAGCATCCACTCTAGATGTATCATTTGGATTCCAAGGAACATCTTCCCAACCCCTATGTGTATGTGCAAGGGTGAAAAAATGACCTAATTCGTGCTCTAGCGTAAAAGAGGCATCACCAAAATTTTGTGCTCTCATGACTATAAAGTCATTAATACCTCCAGTAAAAAAACCTAAAGTGGTTCCTGTAGGTCCCGTCGAAATCTGATTGACTACAAAGATATTCATAGAATTACGATCCTTAGCTGATCGCATAAATCCAATATTATCTCTAGGGTTATCAAATACTCGGGTAGCATTTATAATATTAAAATCTTTAACATAAAAATGCATGTCCGTTCCTAAGTCAAAAAACCGCTCATTCAGTAAGCACATCGCTCTATTAGCTAATTCTTCGCTAAAGCGTCCTGTGCCATCATCACGTCCTACCAAGTGTATTGTTACAGGTGTAAATCTAGCTTGACTGCTTCTAGACATAGTTTCATCCCAATGCTCTTTGTTGTCAACCAAGTTTTGCATAAAATCATCATCCTGCATCGTACCACACCAATGTTGTGAGTTGGCTAGTGGCATGCTTAACAAGAACAATATTAAAAATGCTATATATCTCATAATTCAAATATTTCTTAAATGTAATAATCTAAATAGATGATTAGTTGTTAAACCGATGTGATAATTTTAGACTTTTA
>CAZIMH010000009.1:18384-26467 GCA_964540155.1 uncultured Saprospiraceae bacterium | reverse complement strand
AAGTAGATATCCAAGCGGCTGTCTCGCAGTTTGGTGACTATATAAAAACGGAGGTTTTGGCCGATACTTTGACTGTAGGAGATGCAACAGGCGGTACTTCTGTGGATTTACCAGGTGATGTGGCCGTGTCGATATTGGTGCAAAAGGTGTAATCTACGCAGATGTTTATGCGATATAATGAGTTTTAGCGGACAGTCTTAGGGTCTTTTCAACTCATTTAGGACTTATATTTGCTATACATCTCTCGGTTTATGGTTCTCATATGTTAACATTATTTTATTGTTAGTGACTGATGACCATTTACGAGTCTATTACATAAAGAACTGAGTCCAATAAGGCAATTGATTGATTACCTTTTGTTGAATTGGATTATTTACAGCACACATTTTATAAAACTAATGTAATGTCTCAGTACACAAACCATTTATTTTCTCTTCTGATTGTCACTTTTTTAGTGATAGGTACTCAAGTCCAGGCCTCTCATGTGCCTATGGAGAAAGCTAAAGAAATAGCTAGAGTTACTTATGCTATGAAGTCTAATGTTGCGATTCGTTCTTCTCAGGAGGTTCAGGTTGTAGAGGAATATACGCAGATGACAGAAGATGAGCCTTCTTACTACATATTCAATATGGCCCCAAAGGGCTTTGTAGTGGTTTCAGCAGAATCTAATTATAATGCAGTTTTGGCATTCTCTGATGAGAGTCAGTTCATGATAGATGACCCATCCACAAACTGGGCAGCCATGGCTACATTAGGAGAGCACGAAAGAAGAATCGCTTATAACAGAGCGCATGATGTCAAGCCTACACCATCTATAGCTAGAGAATGGGAGACATTGAATCACTCTACAGTAGATGAATATATAGGTAAGAGCAACCCTGAAGGTGTTGTGGTACCCCCATTGACTACAACAATATGGGATCAAGGAGAATTCTATAATGGCTTCACGCCAAGAGATGCAGACCCTACTTCTATAGCTGGTGGTGCTTACTGTGGCTGTGCACCGATTGCTATGGCACAATTGATTAAGTATCATAATTATCCGGCCTCTGGTCATGGTTCTAATACTTATGTAGATCCAGTATATGGTGATATATCTGCTGATTTCTGTCGTCCTTATAACTGGGATAACATGCCAGATTCTCTTACAGCACCTAATAATGATGTAGCCGAATTTATCTACCACGTAGGCGCAGCGACGAATTCAGAATTCAGTATAACATATACTTCTACATTTATCAGTTTCATGAGAGATGCCTTAGTGGAGTTCTTTAATTATGATGAAGCGGCAGATTGGTTTTTCGATTTTGATAATGAATTTGCGAGAGTGGCTATCAATGATTTGAATCAAGGAAGACCCTTGATGTTATCTGGAGAGGCTTACAATGGCAATGTATTCGCTGGTGCTCACACATGGGTTGCGGATGGATATGGATTTTTCTTAGAGCCAATCGGAGACCAACCAGATGAGTATTTTCACTTCAACTGGGGTTGGGGAGGAGATAATAACGGATGGTTTCTAGATACACAGAATGCAGCATGGAATCCGATTCCAGGCACTTTTGGTACTGAGCAGATTACTTTCTGGTGGCAGAGATATGTTATTCATAACATTTTCCCGGCTGAAAATAACTGCGGTGCACCTAAGACACTATATACATCTCAGATTACACCGGTAAGCGTTTATTTAAACAC
Organism: uncultured Saprospiraceae bacterium; assembly: GCA_964540155.1. Classification (GTDB taxonomy): domain Bacteria; phylum Bacteroidota; class Bacteroidia; order Chitinophagales; family Saprospiraceae; genus RFSX01. The sequence continues at coordinate 24,772 of CAZIMH010000009.1, read as the reverse complement.
AAACTACGTTACTGAATATACCAATGTATACAACTTTAGAATTAGAGAAGTAGGGACTACAGAGTGGAGAGAAACGAACCCATCATCCAATTACTATGGCTTTGTGCCTGGGTTGGAAGCAGATACTGGATATGAGTATCAGGTGAGAAAGCAATGCTGCTCAGGCGATTGGTCTGATTATGGAGAGTTGCAATCATTTAGAACTGCACCGGCTGTTATGGCTAATCCTTGTTCATCACTGCGTGAATCCAGCTTGTCTGCAACGACAATTACTGAGAACTCTGCAACGATCAATACTTCTAGACCATACGGTACTGTCAATAATCAGTTTAGATACAGATTTGTAGGGTCTTTCCTATGGACATTCTCTACAGTAAATACAGGACATGCAAGATTCTTGAACAATCTAGAGCCTGGGACAGAGTATGAGTATCAGGTAAGACATGCCTGCAGTGATACAGAATGGAGTGAATTCGGAAGTTCATCTTTCTTTGCCACAGAAGGTGGTGTAGGGAATTGTGAGCTGGGAACAGATGTCGATTTATTTACGAGTAGTACAACTGAAACCTATTCATACATATACACATCTCAGCCGCTTGGGAGAACTGATAATGAATTCAGATACAGACCTACTGGTTCAAGTGACTGGACATTAACTGATGTTTCAAGTCTCTATTACAGATTCGTTTCAAATTTGGAACCAGCGACAGAATATGAATTCCAAGTAAGACACAATTGTGGTCCATCACAATGGTCAGAGTGGTCATTTTCACATACATTCAATACTGCTGGAGGCGCAGTCTGTGATGATATAGATGGCGGTAGATTGTATTTTAATTCAGTAACAGCGAGTAACGCTTACATCTACACACCACAGCCATTTGGACAAGTAGCTAATGAATTTAGATATAAGTCAACGACCTCTTCTGATTGGATTCAATCTGATGTTTCTATATTATACTACAGATATCTATCTAATCTTTCAGCAGGAACAGAATATGAGTTCCAGGTGAGACATGAATGTACTGTAGGAAGCTGGACGGATTGGTCTGTGTCACAAAGATTCACTACAAATCCTGGCGTCGGTGGCGGAGGTATCACTCAGAGATCTGTATTATTACCTCCTAAGGAAAGTCCAGAGTTTTCTGATGATTTATTACTAGTAAACTCTATGTCTATCTATCCTAACCCATCGGATGTTAACCTCAATATTGAATTTGGATTTCCTATCGTTTCACAAGCTCAAGGAAATATCTTAGACTTTTCAGGCAGAGTATTACAGCAATTTAGCGTAGATGAAGACAGCCAGACTATGAGTTTAGATGTCAGCGAACTTAGTGCAGGTGTATACTTGCTTTCAGTAAATAGCATCAATCAGACTATGATACAAAAAGTGATTATTCACTAATAAGATATATATTTTACAATTGAATAAGCTGGCTCATTAATTTGGGTCAGCTTTTCTTTTTAATTGTAGGAAGTAGTTGTCTTTCAACCCATCATTTGTGAGATGCATTGCATAATCTTAGGTGTCGCACCCTGCGCCACTTTTATCACATCCTCTACGGTAGTTGTTGTGATTTTATCGATAGGGTAGCATTCATTTGTTACTATGGAAAATACAGCGACATCTATGCGAGCATGTCTGGCCACTATGACCTCCGGTACCGTTGACATACCCACTAGGTTGGCGCCACTACGATACAGAAAATCATACTCTGCACAGGTTTCGAGACTTGGTCCTTGGAAACAGGCATAGACACCTTCATGTAATTTTTCACCAAATGTAGTTTGCCAATATGATTGGATGTCTGTTCTCATTTGCGAGTTATAGGCATCGAGCATATCTGGAAACCTCAGGCCAAGTTTCTCATCATTGACTCCCCTTAGTGGATTGTCTGGCAGCATATTGAGATGATCTTTTACTAGTACGACATCGCCTGCTTTATACTCAGGGTGTAGACCTCCTGAGGCATTAGTCATGTATAGCTTTTTGATGCCCAGAAGTTGAAGTATTCTGATAGGGAAGGTCACATCAAGCGCAGAGTAACCTTCATAGTAATGTAATCTTCCAAGGCAAATGATAATAGGTGTACCATTTTTGTTTTTTGCCAGAAGGAGCTGACCAAGGTGGAAGGTAGGCACTGGCAAATGCGGAATTTCAGAATAAGAAACTTGATTTACAATCTCAAAATGGGTGCCCAGACTGTCAGCACCAGATCCAGTGATTAAGCCTAAGGTGGGCAGTTGTTCATCGTCCAGGTGGAAGTAATCCTTTATAAAATGAGCCGCTTCTTGCGCTCGCATATATAATTCCATCATACAAAGATATAGTCTCAGTTCTCTATTGCCTCTGATATGAGGTAATACTTCGAATAGGTTAGTTGTTTTCAGTCAGTCCGTGGAGAATCACAGATATATTGCGATTCATTATTAAAAAAGTCTATATTTGCAGCAGAAAAGGAAACGTACGAGGGAGCAGATGTTCCCTCTTTTTATTTTCTATACGATTGTAGGCCAAAAGAGGTTGAAATATGCAGCATATAAAAGATAGTATTCTGCAAGCAGCAGATAAAGTATATGAATCCGAATCATGGACAGATTGCTTTATTCTTGACATCATATTGAAAGACAAGAAAGTAGAGATCTTCGCAGACACAGATGAAGGTATTAAGTTCTGGCAATGCCAAAAATTAAGCAGAGGAATAGAAGAATATTTGGATGAAAGTCTAGTCTTGGGAGAAACATACACTTTAGAAGTTTCTTCTCCAGGTGTAGACAGTCCATTGAAGCTCTATCGTCAGTATCCTAGAAATGTGGGTCGTAAGCTCAAATTAACGCTTGCTGATGATATTATAATGGAAGGGACACTACTCTCTGTCACTGAAGAAAAGTTAGAGATGAAAGTGCAAGGCGCAAAGAAAGGGATGTTCAAGACCGTAGAGGTCTTATTTGAAGATGTCCAATCTGCTATCGTGCTGGTGTCGTTTAAAAAAAGCAAAAAGAAAAAATAACAAATAGTCCAAAAGGGATTATTTGATTTTCACATAATGAAATTCTTTAACAGATGAAAAAGAAGATTTACGATGAATCTTGTTGAGTCGTTTTCGGAATTTAAAGCGGGCAAGAACATAGACAGGCCCACAATGGTAAGAGTCCTTGAGGATGTCTTCAGAACACTTATCAAGAAGAAATATGGATCAGACGATAACTTCGATGTTATTGTTAATGACCAGAATGGTGACTTAGAGATGTGGAGGGTAAGAGAAGTCGTCTCCGATGGTGAGGTTACTGATGAGATGAGTCAGATATCCAGTTCTGAAGCATTATCAATAGATGATGATTATGAAGTTGGTGATGAGTGCTATGAGCAGCTTGGTCTAGAAGATTTTGGAAGAAGAGCAATTTTGGCAGCTCGTCAGACTCTAATCTCCAGAATAATGGAATTGGAGAAAGATGAGATTTTCAAAAGGTATTCTGACAGAATTGGAGATATTGTCTTAGGGGAAGTAGCACAAGTACTCAAACGAGAGTTCCTTATCCTAGATGATGCGACAGGTAGCGAATTGGTTATGCCGAGAAATGAGATGATCAGAGGTGATTTTCTTAGAAAAGGAGACATGGTGAAAGGGGTGATTAGAAGGGTGGATATGAAGAATAACAACCCTGTGGTGATTATGTCACGAACAGATAGTAGATTCTTAGAAAAGCTGATGGAGCAGGAAGTTCCTGAGATTGAAGATGGACTAATTACTGTCAAGAAAATTGTAAGAATACCAGGCGAAAGAGCCAAAGTAGCAGTAGAATCTTATGATGACAGAATAGATCCAGTAGGCGCTTGTGTAGGAATGAAAGGATCTCGTATCCATGGTATAGTGAGAGAGCTCAAAAATGAGAATATTGACATCGTAAATTATACGACGAATGTTTCTCTATTTATACAGAGATCACTGACACCAGCAAAAGTATCTAATATAGATATAGATACAGAGAAAGGTACTGCGGCCGTATTCCTTAAGCCAGATCAGGTTTCACTGGCTATAGGTAAAGGAGGATCTAATATCAAGCTGGCCTCTAAATTGACAGGATATGAGATAGATGTATATAGAGAAGATGATGATGTGAGTATGGAAGATGTAGATTTAGATGAATTTACAGATGAGATAGAAGAATGGGTCATAGATTCACTTAAGGCCATTGGATGCGATACAGCCAGAAGTGTACTAGATCTTAGTAAGGATGAATTGCTTAGGAGAACTGATTTAGAGGAGGAGACAATAGGCTCAGTGCTGAAAGTCTTAGAGGCAGAATTCGCTAAAGATTAGACAACCTTCACAAATAGAAACAAACAGCGCACTATATAAATGGCAAAACGCCTAATTAAAATTGCTAAAGAACTGAATGTCGGAACATCTACGATAGTAGATTTTCTGAATGAGAATGGGTTTGAAATAGATAATAAACCTACCTCTAAGGTGTCAGATGATATGTATGATACACTCCTCAAGGAGTTCTCAACCTCTATGGCTGTCAAAGAAAAAGCAGACCAGTTAATTATCGGTACCCGACAAGAAGAGAAAGCACCAGTGCCTGTGGCGCCTACGCCTACCCCTGCGCCTACTCCTGCGCCTGTTTCTAAAGAAGAAGAAACGCCTGAACCTAAGCCAGAAGAGGTGCCTGAACCTGTTCTACCACCAGAGCCTAAGGTAAAAGAAGTAAAAGAAGATGAAGTCATACGAGCCAAAGTAGAGAAGAAAGAACTAAAGGTGGTGGGTAAAATAGACTTAGAAGCCACAAAACCTAAACCAAAACCTAAGAAAAAGAAGGAAGCGACAGAAAGGGTGCCTGATGTAGAACCTGTGCAAAAAGCACCGCCACCAGCTCCAATAAAAGAAAAAGAAAAACAAGCGAAACCTGCTCCTGTAGAACAAGAAATGGTGAGGGCAAAAACGCCACAACTCCAGGGCTTAAAGATTCAGGGAAAGATAGATATCGCCAAGTTTGATAAACCTGAAAAGAAGAAGGATGACAAGGCGGCAACAGGTAAGCCCAATAAGGGCCAAAATCAACAAGGACAGAACAAACAAGGGCAGAACAAAAGAAAGCGTACGCGTAAGAAAGTTACTGCTCAATCTTTTCTAAAAAGAAACCGTGATAATAGAGGAGGAAATAAAGGCGGTAATAGAAAACAGGATGAAATAAAAACAGTCTCTAAAAAGGAGATAGAAGAAAAAATCAAAGCAACCATGGCCAGGATTTCTGGTGGTGGTGGAAAGAAAACCAGACAGAAAATCAGACGAGATAATCGTGCTGATAAGAGAGAGAAGCAAGAAGCACAAGAGCTTGCTAAAGTAGATACTAAACTTAAAGTGACTGAGTTTATTTCAGCTTCAGAATTAGCATCTCTTATGGATGTGAGTGTGGCAGATGTGATCATGAAGTGTATGAATGTCGGCGTTATTATATCTATCAACCAAAGGATGGATGCCGAGATTATAGAACTAGTTGCAGGTGAGTTTGGTCATGAAGTAGAATTTATAGGTGTAGAAGAACAGGAAGAAGATGTAGAATTAGAGGAAGAAGATGATCCAAAAGATTTGGTTCCAAGAGCACCTATCGTCACAGTGATGGGTCACGTAGACCACGGTAAAACTTCATTGCTGGATTATATAAGAGAAGCCAATGTAGCGAGCGGTGAGGCCGGAGGTATCACACAACACGTAGGGGCTTATTCAGTGCCAGTCGGAGACCAGAAGATAACTTTCCTAGATACACCAGGTCACGAAGCCTTTACTGCGATGAGAGCCAGAGGAGCGAAAGTCACTGATATTGTCGTCGTGATTGTCGCAGCAGATGATCGTATCATGCCTCAAACAAAAGAGGCTATCTCACATGCCCAGGCAGCTGGAGTACCAATTGTCTTTGCCATAAATAAGATAGATAAAGACGGTGCTGACCCTACCAGAATAAAACAAGGCCTTTCTGAAATGAATATACTCGTAGAAGAGTGGGGAGGTAAGTATCAGTCTCAGGATATCTCTGCAAAAGCAGGAACCAACATAGACTTACTGCTAGAGAAAATCTTGTTAGAGGCAGAGCTACTAGAGCTTAAAGCCAATCCAGATAAGAACGCAATAGGAACTGTAGTGGAGGCGTCATTAGATAAAGGACGTGGATATGTTACTAAATTATTAGTACAAGCAGGAACACTTAGAATCGGTGATGTTATGGTGGCTGGTGCTCATGCGGGTAAGGTGAAAGCCATGTTTAATGATCAGGGTAAGAAAATAAAAGAGGCAGGCCCTACTGTACCAGTGGCTATACTAGGTCTGGACGGCGCACCTCAAGCGGGTGAGAAGTTCAAAGTGATGGACAAAGAGCAAGATGC
>CAZIMH010000009.1:6282-18284 GCA_964540155.1 uncultured Saprospiraceae bacterium | reverse complement strand
GTAGGACAGATTGCAGAATCTGATGTACTCCTAGCTTCTGCTTCCGATGCCATCATAATTGGATTCCAAGTTAGACCTTCTAGCGGTGCAAGAAATCTTGCAGAAAAAGAAGGTGTCCAAATCAAGACCTATTCAATTATCTATGAGGTAATAGATGAGATTAAGAAAGCCATCGAAGGCATGCTTGATACCATCAAGGAAGAAAAGGTTATGGGTAACATAGAAGTGAAAGAGATTTATAAGATTAGTAAAATAGGAACCATTGCCGGATGTTACGTAACTGAAGGAAAGGTTATGCGTGATTCTAAGATCAGATTAGTCAGAGATGGTATCGTCGTATATCCTACTAAAGAAGGTGTCAAGGGAGAACTTAAGTCTCTGAAGAGATACAAAGATGATGTCAAGGAAGTAAAATCCGGAATGGAGTGTGGATTATCCGTTAAGAACTACAATGATATCAAAGTCGGTGATGTCATAGAAGCCTACGAGATCATAGAAACTAAGCGTACATTGGAGTAATACACCTGTATGAAACCGTCTAACTCGGAAGAGCTCAAAGATTTTCTGGAGTCCAAAGTCCGAGAAGTAAATGTACCAGACTTCATCCCCAATGACCCCATTCTCATACCTCACAGCTACACTCACAAACAAGATATAGAAATTACTGCCTTCTGGACAGCGATGCTATCCTGGGGCCAGAGAGTCACTATTATCAATAAGTCTAAGCAGCTTTTTGGACTCATGGACAATGCCCCTTATGATTTTATCACAAATCATCAGGAAAAGGACAGACAGAGATTTGAGCACTTCAAGCACCGCACTTTCCAATTTACTGATACACTCTACTTCTTAGAGTTCTTGCAATGGTATTATAAAAAACATGAAAGTCTGGAATCCGTTTTTGCTCAGGGTAATACCATGAAGGAAGCACTGGTTGGTTTTCATGAGCTCTTTTTTCATTTGCCACATGCACCAAAAAGAACCACTAAGCATGTGGCTACACCTGTCAGAAAATCTACCTGCAAACGACTTAATATGTTTTTGAGGTGGATGGTGAGGAGAGATAAATCGGGTGTTGACTTTGGGTTATGGAAGACAATCAGTATGTCTAAGCTTATGATGCCTTTGGATGTACATGTAGAACGGGTAGCAAGATATCTTGGGCTACTTCATCGAAAACAAAGGGACTGGCAAGCAGTAGAAGAACTCACACAAAATCTCCGTCAATTAGATGCTAGTGATCCCGTAAAGTATGACTTTGCATTATTTGGGGTAGGCGTACTAGGAGAGTTATGAATGCCTGATTCTTAGATCACAAATCTTCTTTCCTCCAGATGTATTCTCTAAGTGTATAAATACCCTTAATGTTTCATTTTGAGCATTGAAAAATTTTGCAATCATGTAGTTGTCTTCGTTTTTAGCTGAAGTTCCTTTGTGCTTCATTTCCATTTTAATAGGTGAGAAGCTATTTAGTGTTTTCTTTATCGCCGCCATAGACTCTGCATTGCCTTCAATCTTCTTATTACTATCAATTTTGACTGTTACATCAGATAGTAACATAGACTGTATCTCGGTAAAATTCTTGTCTTTGAATGCTTCCATGCGTATCTGAGACGTACCTAATTGGCTGACTGACAGCATTATAAGTAGTGACAATATCTTAGTAACCTGATTCATTATTTAGCTTTTTGTATAAAAAACCTCTTCATAGCAATAACGAGATGTGCTTGAGATAAGTTTGTTTTTAGTCTCTTAAAATTTAATAGTGAGATCATATATGTACTTTTGTAATATGCATATAATCGCTGCCCTTTTCAACCCATTTCTCTAATAAATTCTCTAAAAACACATCAATAAATGAAAGACGTCAGAAAAGCCATGCTCATCATATTGGACGGGTGGGGACACGGCAAGCGAGCTGAAGCTAGTGCAATATCTCAGGCTGATACCTCATATATAGACTCTTTATATGCCACTTGGCCAAACGCTGAATTAGTAACATTTGGCGAGGAAGTAGGTCTGCCTGTTGGTCAGATGGGCAATTCAGAAGTAGGGCATCTCAATATTGGTGCAGGAAGAGTAGTGTATCAAGCTTTGGCAAAAATAAATAAAGCAATAGCAGAGCGGGAGATAGAAAAAAATCCTATCATCATAGAGATGATGCACCAAGCGAAAACCAGAAATAAGCCTGTGCACCTGATGGGATTGTTATCAGATGGTGGGGTACATTCTCATATAAATCACCTGATAGCCTTTAGTGAATTAATGACCAAGCAAGGTATAGAAGTCCAAATCCATGCCTTTATGGATGGACGAGATACAGGTCCTAATGCTGGTAAAGGATACATGCAAACCTTACTATCAGCTATAAAAGGCTCATCAGCAAGTATAAGCACCATCATCGGACGATATTATGCGATGGATAGAGACAATCGGTGGGAGCGGATAGCAAAGGCATATAACTTGATAGTCAAAGGGGAAGGCATACTGACTGATGACCCAATAGCAGCCATCGAAGCACAATATGATAGAGGCTTGAGCGACGAATTTATAGAACCGATTAAGCTAGGAAGTAGTGATACTGGAATAATAAGAGAGGATGATATTGTATTGTTTGCCAATTTTAGAACTGATAGACCTCGCCAACTAACAAGTGTACTGACACAGAGAAAAGAAGCGCCCAACCTAATGCCTATCAAATGTCATTTTGTAACTTTAACAGAATACGATGCAGCGTTTAAGGGTATTCATGTAATCTTTAATAAAGAAAATATTCCTCAGACCTTGGGGGATGTGGTTTCAGACAACGGTCTAAGCCAATTACGTATCGCTGAAACAGAGAAGTATCCACATGTATCCTTCTTTTTCTCAGGAGGCAGAGAAGCTATAGTAGAAGGAGAAAAGAGAATTGTAATAAATTCTCCAAAAGTAGCCACCTATGATCTTCAACCAGAAATGAGTGCTTATGAGGTGACAACCAAGGTTGTAGACGCGATAGATCAGGAAGCGCCTGATTTAATTATTCTCAATTATGCTAATGCAGATATGGTAGGGCATACAGGAAGTATGTCTGCGGCTATAAAAGCAGTAGAAGTTGTAGATAGTTGTATGGAAGTCCTGGTGACCAAAGCGCTTCTAAAGAAATATAATATTGTAATAATTGCTGACCATGGCAACTCAGATATAATGATAAATGAAGATGGTACGGCTCATACAGCCCATACTACCAACATGGTACCTATAATAGTCATAGATCAAGACAGTGGAACAAAATCTACTGTCAGTAACGGCAAGTTAGCTGATGTCGCTCCCACAATATTAGATTTGATGAGAGTGTCAAAATCAGAGTATATGACGGGCAGAAGCCTAGTAAAGCAAAATAAATGACTGCGCTAGTTCAATTTACCAAAAATATTATAGGCTAACTGCACGAAACTCAAAATAATTAGCGTTAATTATTTGATTTTAATAATTTTAATTTTATCTTGGTTTAATCAAAATCGGATTGTTATGAATATATTTTTCGGAATCGTACTATTTTTTGCTCTGCTAGTAGCAATAATGTACGTAAATCACAAAAGAAACGTAGACGCGTAAGTATAGTTGTCTTTCTAATAAAGGACAACAGACTTAAAAATCTACATTAAGAATTTAGGGGTTCAGTGTTATAACTGTTCCCCTATTTTGTTATGGTAATTAGATAACCAATTGTCCACTTTTTGTCAATTTAAGATTAATGTCATATTTCGAAATTATTTCATTGATTCAAGTTTTTATTATCGCTTGAAACTTGTAGTTTGCAGTCTAAAAGTATTTCTAGAGACCTTTTTTGGTTTCGAGAAATAAATAACTAGAAGAGCAAAAGATTGAATTCTTCTATTAACTTTTAAAGCACGTTAAGAAGGTAGAAATTGGAGTAATAATCCAAAATTTTCCTTTTATCAGCATAAGATGAAATCGGCAGAGGAGGGTTTAGGCATTTTGTTGTCACCAAGAGAATGTTCTTGCCCTCCGTTTTTAATTAGCTGATATCCACTCCACTTATTATACATTTTCCTCGAAATTCTCTCTACTTACTTTTCAGACATAGACATACCTTTGTCACATGTCCAAAGAAGATAGATATCAGCGACTACTAGATGGTATAGATGAAGAAAGAAAAGCAGAAGAGCTTTATTATAGAAAGCTAAGTCAAGGTAAATCTATATCCGAAAGACTGGAATCTGGCATTGTATGGTTTCCGGTAACAATAGAAAAGTCAGTCTACACAGTCGCAGAGCAAATAGAGCTCACTATAGAACGGACCAAGTATGTTGACATGCCACATAAATTCAAATCTGGCGTAGGATGTCGTCTGTTTAGAATTGAAGGATCTTCGGAGATAGATTCTGTGCGGGCTATAGTCTCAAGGGTAAGAAGGAATAAAATGTCTCTCATACTCAGTGAGCAGGTGCATTCAAAATCTGATTTAGAGAACTTTAAAGGCCATCTAGGCTTAGAATTGATATACGACGACAGACCCTTCAAAGTAATGGAAGAAGCGGTGAAACTTGTCAGGAAATCGAGTACGCCTGCCATCGCCAACTATAAATCGATTATAGCTAATGCATCTAGTGATTCTCAGCGACAAGCTGATTTCAATGAAACATACTTTAATATCCCCCAGCTCAATGCTTCCCAGAATGAAGCTTTGCAAGGAACCATAAGCTCTGACAGCATTTCTATAATTCATGGACCACCCGGGACTGGCAAGACCACCACGCTTGTACAAATTGCCAAGACCTTATTAAAGAAAGAAAAGAAAATACTGGTCTGTGCGCCGAGCAATAATGCAGTGGATCTTCTTGCAAGTAAGCTTGATGCCGTCGGTATCGTCACTTTGCGAGTAGGGAACGTTACCCGAATTTCAGATGGGCTCAGTCACCTTACACTGGCAGAGAAAGCACGCCACCATGCCGATTGGCAGCATATCAAAAAAGTGAAAATAGAAGCCAATAATGCGATTAAAATGGCTGGAAAACATAAGCGCTCTTATGGACCTAAAGAACGGGCTCAGAGAAATGCAATGTATCGTGAAGCGAAAGATCTTCGACACTGGGCTAAAGATTTAGAGCAAAAACTATTAGATACAATCATCGCTGAATCACAAGCCATTTGTTCTACATTAATTGGCGTCAGTCATAAAAGTATAGCTCATCTGCATTTTGGCACTGGTATCATAGATGAAGCATCTCAAGCACTAGAGCCAGAAAGCTGGAATGCCATGCTTAAAACAGACCGCATCATACTTGCAGGCGACCACTTGCAACTGGCACCAACTGTTAAATCCAAAAAGGCAATAGAATTAGGCTTAGGGAAAACGTTACTATCCAGACTGGCAAGTAAATTGTCGCATACCTACTTGCTTCGGACTCAGTATCGAATGCATGACGCCATACTCTCCTTCTCTAATCACCAATTTTATGATAAGCAGTTGGTCTCCGCAGATCAAGTTGCGAATAGGTCCATTGACGACAGGCCTCTAGAACTTATAGATACTAGTGGGTGTGGATTCGAAGAAACTCAGAATTTAAAAACACTCAGCAGATACAATGAAGGGGAATACTTTATCCTTAGAGAGCATTACCTACAACATAAGGATAAGTATAAGCAGCTGTCCATAGGCATCATCAGCCCATATTCAGAACAAGTAAAATACATTACTGCTAAGATAGAGGAAGAGGACATCTATCGTGAAATGTCTATCAGAGTGAATAGTATAGATGGATTTCAGGGACAAGAGAATGATATAATATATATATCCTTAGTAAGATCTAACCCTAATGGCGAAATAGGGTTTCTTGCAGATGAGCGCCGGCTCAATGTAGCGCTGACACGTGCTCGCCAAAAGCTGATTGTCATAGGTGATTTCAGTACACTGTCACAGAATAATCTTTTTAATGACTTGGCTGAACATGTAGAGCAAGTAGGCCATTATAGTTCTGGCTGGGAATATATGGACATGTCCTGACCTTATTCAAGTCCTAATTCAAGTATATTTGTACGGTTACAATTAATCATCAGTATTATGAAAATTGCCTTAGCTCAGCTTAATTATTTGATAGGAGATTTTGCAGGTAATCTTGCGAAGATTAGAGCTTTCACAGAAACTGCTAAATCCCAAAATGCGGACATCATCATATTCGGTGAGCTAGCCACCTGTGGTTATCCCCCTAGGGATTTTTTAGAATTTAGTGACTTCATATCTAAGGCAGAAGCAGCTATAGAAGAGATTAAGTCATTTTCTGATGATATTGCCATAGTCATAGGATCACCCGCTACAAATCCAGTTCCTGAAGGCAAGGACTTATACAATTCAGTTTACTTTATCGCAGACGGTGAGACACTACACGTTCAGCACAAAGCGCTACTTCCTACCTATGATGTTTTTGATGAGTACAGATATTTTGAACCAGGGCACAAGTTCCAATGCCTGGAGTTTAAAGGGCAGAAAATAGCACTGTCAGTATGTGAGGATATATGGAATATCGGTAATGAAAATCCATTATATAAAATATGCCCCTTAGATATTCTTATAAAGGAGTCTCCTGATTTTATCATAAATGTATCTGCATCCCCATTTACATTTAATCATGCAGAAGAAAGATTAGAAATTGTAAGAGCAAATGTAGAGCGGTATAAAGTACCAATGTTCTATAGTAATAACGTAGGAGCACAGACGGAGCTTATTTTCGATGGCGGGTCTGTGGTGATGTCAGCTAATGGAAAGGTATTTAGAGAGATGCCCTATTTTGTAGAGAGCATGGAGCTTTTTGATTTAGATGAAGTGAAAGCAGGCAGCAGGGTATCAGAACAATACAAAGATGATATATCTGAAATTCATGATGCCATCGTTCTTGGAATCAAAGATTATTTCGGTAAGCTTGGATTTAGCAAAGCTATTTTAGGGCTATCTGGAGGTATAGATTCTGCTGTTACTGCGGCATTGGCACAACGAGCCTTAGGAAAGGAAAATGTGAGAGGCTTGTTATTGCCATCTCAGTTTTCTTCATCTCACTCTATTGCAGATGCACAGGCACTGGCAGAGAATTTGGGAATCCAACATGATATTATAGAGATAAAGGATGTCTATGAAGCTTTCATGAGTAAGGTGGGAGTTCACTTTGAGGGCTTACCTTTTAATGTAACCGAAGAGAATATACAAGCCAGAGTAAGAGGTACCATTCTGATGTCATTCTCTAATAAGTTTGGCAATATTTTATTGAATACAAGTAATAAGAGTGAGATGGCCGTTGGGTATGGAACGCTGTATGGCGATCTGGCAGGAGGTATATCTGTGCTCGGTGATGTCTATAAGCGAGATGTATACAAACTGGCAGAATATATAAATAAAGATGGCGTCATCATACCCACAAATACAATCACTAAACCCCCATCTGCTGAGTTAAGACCTGATCAGAAAGATTCAGATAGCCTGCCTGATTATGATATCTTAGATCAGATTCTTTATCATTATATAGAAGAGCGCAAAGGGCCACAAGAAATTATTGAATTGGGATTTGAAGAAGCGCTGGTTACCAGAATTTTGAAAATGGTGAATCGAAATGAATTTAAAAGGCATCAAACGGCTCCAGTCTTACGTGTTTCTTCTAAAGCATTTGGTATGGGAAGAAGGTTACCGATAGTCGGAAAGTACCTTTCATAAGCGGTTAAGTTCAAGTCAAAGTATTGGCTTTTTTGTCTTAGAACTATTAATAGACTCTCAATCAGAGAAAACCCTAGTATATTTTAACATATATAGCTTTAACTTACAAACAATTCCACAGTCAAAAACTATGTGGATAATAATAGCTGTTTAAAGTATGTTTTATTCCGATACCTCCTTTATTTATTTTCTGAACCTTAAAATCCAATTTAATATGAAAATATGTTTGGTAGTTGTCTGCCTCCTTGTCTTTGGATTGGCACAAAGTCAATGTGATATGGACAGACACAATACAACCTTATCATCTGGATGGTTGTCCTGTGAAATAAGTCCGAGCCCTAATCCTATAAGAGGAGATTCCCATTGGATACAATATGATCTTAGTGAACCTAAAAGATTAGGTACTTCGCACTTTTGGAATTTGTCACACCCAGAAGCAGTGACTTTTGGAGTGAGACAAATAGCTATATCTACGTCTTTGGATGCCATCACCTGGGAAGAATTAGGTATTGTAGAAGCACCGATAGGAGAGTCTTCTGGATTTTACCAGGGTGTACCAGGCTTTGATTTCGGAGGGGTTTCAGCCAGATATGTTTTGTTTACTGCGCTCAATAATCATGCAGGCAGTTCAGACTGTATTGGATTTTCAGAGATCAGAGTTCAAATCGAACAAGCAACAAGTACAGTAGATCTATCAGTACAGTCGCCGTCATTTACTCTCTATCCTAATCCTGCAAGTGCCGAAGTCAATGTAGCCATACTTGATTTGCCTGCAGGTAATTATAAGATGCAACTTTTGGATCTATCAGGTAGGACAGTTATAGAGCAGCAAGTCCAGATAGCTGAATCATCAGAATTTAAGATCAATACGAGTCAAATTGAATCAGGACAATATTTTGTAAGTCTTCAGCAAGGTCAATTGGTGAAGCAAGCTAAACTCACATTAATTCAGAAATAAAATCACCCAGTATGAAAAATTTAATTACAACTGTATTTGGAGGGGTGGCTTTATTATTGTCGCTCAATGTAGATGCGCAGGAAGAATATTTTGGTGCTGGAAATGATACTGGTATAGTCGTTACTTCCAGTAACAGTTCCTTTGGAACCAATGCTGAAAACACAATTAATGGAGAGGGATTAGATGCCTTGCGAGTGGAGGTCTCGAGATTCCTTACCCAAGCTACCATGGGATATCATGATAGCGATGTAGACAGAGTGATGGAGATAGGAATGGAAGCCTGGATGGATGAGCAAATGGCAATGCCTACCAGCCAACTTTTACCACAAATGGAAACCATCTATGACCAATTAGCAGTATGGTGGTATGAGTATCTGATGAAGAGGTTCATGGAAGAGTATCCTAACACCCCTATCACTGACGAAGTAGAGGAATCCATAAGAGATGAGATACCTGATGATTGGGCATTGCACTTTAATTATAGTTGGTGGCAGAATACTTTCGCTTCAGAGGATAATTTCAGACAACGCATAGCGTATAGCTTATCACAAATATTTGTTGTATCCATGCAATCTGACCTTGGGGGTCATGGGGATGCCTTATGCGGGTATTATGATATTTTGCTTCGAAATGCTTTTGGCAATTTTAGAGATTTATTAGAGGAAGTGACGTTTTCCCCTTCTATGGGATTGTACCTAAGTCACTTGAATAATCCACGTTCGATTCCTTCAGAGAATTTGCACCCTGATGAAAACTATGCTAGGGAAATTATGCAATTGTTTACTATAGGATTATTTGAGTTAAACCTTGATGGCACCAGAAAGCAAGATGCAGATGGAAGAGATATTCCTACTTATAATAACGATGATATCACTGAGCTGGCCAAAGTATTTACAGGATTAGGCGCAGGCGATGTTATGCCAAATGATTTTGTAGAGGACCCAAGTTTCGGGCTCAATTATTATTTGATAGATAAGGTTGCCCCAATGGAAATGTATCCAAATTGGCACGATCTAGGAGAGAAAGTGATTTTGGGAGAATTGGTATTGCCTGCAGGTCAAGATGCGCTATTGGATATTGAGATGACTTTGGACTATCTTTTTAACCATCCCAATGTAGGACCATTTATATCAAGACAGTTGATTCAGCGATTGGTTACGTCTAATCCATCACCACAATATATCGCTAGAGTAGCATCCACTTTTAATAATAACGGTTCTGGTATAAGAGGAGATATGGCTGCAGTATACAAGGCCATATTAATGGATGAAGAAGCAAGATCCTGTGAAGCTGTATATGGAAAAATGCAAGAACCATTGCTGAGATATACGCATATAGGAAAGGCACTAACCTTAGAATGTCTTAAAGACACAATTTTACACGTAGACGCATCAGGAAGAGAAAAGGATTACACTGAATGTAATGATCAGAGATTATGGTTAAATGGGTTTACACAAATTAATCTACTTAAGCAAGGTGCCCTTGCTGCGCCCACTGTATTTAATTTTTATCTACCAGATCACCAGCCAGTAGGAGAGATAGCACGACAAGAACTTGTTGCACCTGAATTCAAAATCCATGATTCTAGCACATCCATCAATTATATCAATTTAGTGTTTGCTGCATCACAATGGAATTTTTATGGTTCTACTTGGAACAATGAGATAAATGAAGATTTAGGATGGTTAGGAACAAGAATAGAAGACTCAGCTGAAAGATACATGCGAGATGCAGAAGAACTTATTAATTTCTTGGATATCATGTTTACAAGAGGACAACTGCCTGATAGATTAAGAAATGATATCAGAGCATTTATCAATGACCAACCTGACTGGGTAGATGATTATACAATTACTGCTGGTGTGATGTTCTTAGTATTCTCCTCGCCAGAATATGCTGTCCTTAAATAACTCTATCCAATAACTAAATAATAAAAGAGATGCCTCCACATATATCTAGAAGAAGATTCCTCAGACATTCCAGCTGTGCTGCAATTGCCTCTACGACATTGTTGTCCACGTTGACTAATCTAAAATTCATGAATGCCGCCTCTATGGCCAATAGTACGGTTATCGGTGGTAATGACTACAAAGCGATGGTCTGTGTATTATTGCGCGGAGGAAATGATTCCTTCAATATGCTTATTCCAAGAGAAGAGAATAAGTATAATGTGTATGCCAACACCCGAACAAATTTAGCTATCCCTCGAGAAAATATACTTTCACTTAATGGTTCTGACTATGGGTTGCATCCAATTATGGCGGGAATCCAAGAATTATATAATAATAGTCAGTTGTCATTTCTGTCTAATATAGGTACGCTAATAGAACCTGTCACCAGACCTCAGTTAATTACAGATGAAAGTTTAGTGCCTTTAGGATTGTTTTCTCATTCGGATCAAGTTCAACAATGGCAGACCTCAGTGCCCAATGATAGAACAGCTATAGGTTGGGGTGGAAGAATTGCAGACATGATGAATAGCCTGAATGACAATCCTAGCATAAGTATGAATGTCTCTCTTGATGGAAATAATATATTTCAAACAGGGGAGTCTTCGACAGAGTATGTTTTGGATAGAGAAGATGGTGCGGTAGGAATAATCAGGTTTAATGATCCTGATGCAAATGCCTACTTTGAATTGAGAAATAGAGCCCTGTCTAATATTATAGATGCTCAGTATGATGACATATTCCAAAAGACCTATATCGACGTTATCAAGAATTCCACAGAAGCGAATGCAATTGTTTCAGAGGGCTTGGCACAAGCACCGTTTCTAGATGATTTATTTTCTGATACAGATTTTTCAGCTTCATTGCAGATGGTTGCTAGAATGATTTCATCAAGAGAACATCTAGGCGCAAGAAGACAAATTTTCTTTGTAGAATTAGGAGGATGGGATAATCATAGTGAGTTGTTGAATCCACACGCCGCTTTATTGCAAGAATTATCTGCTGGAATGAAAGAATTTAATGATGCGCTGACAAGGATAAATGCCAATGATTGTGTCACGACTTTCACATGCTCTGAATTTGGTCGTACGCTGACGACTAATGGAGAAGGTACAGATCATGCTTGGGGAGGAAATGTCATGGTTATGGGAGGGCCTGTGAGAGGAGGTCAGATTTTCGGAGAGTATCCTACACTGGAATTGGGAAGTGAGCTTGACTTGTCCCTCAGGCCAAATAATAGTACAGGTATCCTGATACCTACCTTATCAGTAGATGAATACTTTGCAGAATTGGCCCTATGGTTTGGTGTAGCAGCAAGTGATTTGAGTACGATATTTCCGAATATTGGAAATTTCTACAATACCACGTCTGGTGCGATGCCTATTGGATT
>CAZIMH010000009.1:0-6182 GCA_964540155.1 uncultured Saprospiraceae bacterium | reverse complement strand
TATTCCTTATCTTTGCGCCAGATATTGAGTATTAATGAGACTTATTTTGGCTTTTCTTATTCTGGTGAATATGTCCATCTATGGACAGCAATCAGAAATAGACTTTAGAAAAGAATATCAGTACAAGCTTTCTTCTACCACTGAGGCTATAACTATTGATGGCGTGTTAGATGAGGAGACTTGGGCCTCAGCAGAGGTGGGGTCAGATTTCTGGCAGAAGATTCCTTATTATGGATCTGGTGCAGACCCTAGGACTGAAATAAGACTAGCCTACGATGATAAAAATCTCTATGTCGCAGCCAAGTGTTTTCAGACAGCTCCCGTCACGATAACGACACTTAAGAGAGACGTCTACTGGGACAATGATGGGATTGCTATTGTCTTAGATCCATTAAATACTAAAACAAACGCAGTTCTATTTGGCACTTCTGCTGTAGGTGTGCAGTGGGATGCTACCAATTCTCCAACTTCAGGGGTCTCATCAGACTGGAGCAACAAATGGTATGTAGAGACACAAATAAATGAGGAGTATTGGTCAGCTGAATTTGCGATTCCATTTAAGATATTAAGGTATGACCCTACTTTAGGAGAGTGGGGTATGAACTTTGTGCGCAATCTTCCTTATTGTAACGAGTTCCATAATTGGACAGCGGTGCCTGAGGGCTTCTGGCCGCCCAATCCTGCCTTTGCTGGCGCACTGATATGGGATACCCCACCAACTAAGAAAAAGGGAAATTTTAATCTTATCCCCTATGTCAGTGGCGGCGTGAGTAAAGTCAAAGATAGTCCCACAGATGTTCAGTATGATGCTGGTCTTGATGCCAAAGTTGCATTGACGTCTACTGTGAACATGGATGTTACTTTAAATCCAGATTTCTCTCAGATAGAGGTAGATGAATTAGTGACTAATCTAACTAGATTTAATATCTCTCTTCCGGAGAAACGTAATTTCTTTCTCGAAAATGCGGATGTATTTGCTGATTTTGGGACAGGGGGCATCAGACCATTTTTTTCACGAAGAATCGGCTTAGATCAGAATCTACAACCAGTACCCATTCTTTATGGGCTGAGAGCTACGGGTAATATCAATACCAATAATCGTATCGGAGTTATGAATATCCATAGCAGAGCCACAGACAATGCTTCCGCCCAAAACCAGACAGCTGTTTCTGTCAAGCGACAGTTCGGTCGTTCATTTGTTCAGGGCTTGTTCCTCAATAGGCAGGCTTACAATAACACTGAAGCGCTCCAAGATGATTATGGAAGGAATATTAGTCTGGAAGGATTGTACCAATCTGATAACGGAGAAATACAAGCCTGGGGTGCGGCGCATGCTTCCTTAAAGGCAGGCTTCACTGATCAAAACATGGTGTATAATACAGGTGCACGTTTTCGAAATGCTAATTGGACTTTTCAAGGAGATTTAACCCTTTTCCAAGAAAATTATTTTGCTGATCTAGGCTTTACGGCTCGTGTCAATAATTTTGATGCAGAGAGAGATACGGTTATAAGAGCTGGCTTCAATTCTGAAAACATATACATAGAATATCAGAAGCGGCCGAGAGAAGGCATTTTCCAACGACATACATTTGATATAGGAAATACAACCTTCTTCAATACAGACTGGAGTTTTAATGAGTCCTCGACAGATTTACATTATGGCGCCACATTCACAAATACGTCAAATCTTGACCTGAGACTTTCTCATAGCGATATTGATTTGAGGTATCCATTTAGTTTTACTGGCGGGACACCCTTGCCCCGTGATAGATATAGAGCATTGAGCGGTGAAGTGTCTTACGATTCAGATGGCCGTAAAGCGTTGTCTTATGGCGTATCCGCTAGGACAGGGGGGTTCTATAATGGCCGACTAACTTCCTTTGAAGTCAATGCAAACTATAGAATACAACCATGGGGAAATTTTTCTATTGGATATCAGTGGAATGATTTAGAATTTCCAGATCCCTTCGGACAATCTAAGATTACTGCCTTGGTGTCTAATATAGAAATAGGATTCAGTAAAAATTTATTATGGACGACTCTGTTCCAGTATGTGGATCAGTCAGACTTTGTGGGATTGAATAGTCGCTTGCAATGGCGGTTTTCTCCTATGTCAGATCTTTTCATAGTATACGTGGATAATTATGATATAGTGAACTCCATCCCTTCAGACAGATCTCTCCAGACAAACAATCGGGCGCTCATTTTAAAGGTCAATTATTGGTATTAGAGTCTCTCCACGATTAACTTAATCGAATACAACAGTATAATAACTGAGGTACCTACTACAAGATGTCTCTTTTTTATGCCTATGATTTCAGTGAGTAGATAACTAGCCAATAGTACAAGAAGGACACAAATTGCTTGTGCTATTTCCACACCTATATTAAATGCAAGAAGCGGAAGGACGATACTTTCTCCACCAAGAATCGTCTTGAAAAAACCTGAGAAGCCGAGCCCGTGGATTAGTCCAAAGATGAGCGCTGCTAGATATCTTGTTTTCTTTGAGTTGGCGGAGGTTATATTATAGAGGGCTGTAGCTGCAATGGAGACAGCGATAAATATTTCTATAAGCCTACTATTGACAGAGATAATCTCTACCCCTGCAAGCGCCAGCGTTATACTGTGGCCAATTGTGAAGGCCGTGGCAAGTATGAGAACTGTCTTCCAAGATTTTCTGTCATATAAAATGACTAACACAATCAAGAATAGAACATGATCTAACCCATTAACATCCAGAATGTGTTCTATGCCTAATTTTAGATATTCGCCGAACATGAAGTGTTTTATTAGGCACTCAAGTTAATTAATTGTAGGCTTGTAATGGCAGTAACAACGCAGTTGATTGAATTCTTCATTTCATTCAATCGTTTGGATTTTCATCCGGTTTCAAATCGCGCATATACATGATAAAAAATAAGACAAAGAGTGCTAGGTGGAATAGTACCGCACCAAGTGGATAGGTCAGCGCTGTATTCTTGAAGCCATAGGTCATCATGGCTACAGCTCCATGGAAGAACATCATCGCCAAGTAGATTTTACGTACCATTTCAGATTCCTCAAAGTAATAGAACAATAGTAGATTAATTATACCCATGACAAAGGCATTAATCCCATACAGTTTGAGTAGATAAGGGGTGCCATTTGCGATGATTAAATCTGGTGCTGAATAGCAAATTATGGCAGCAATGATCTCAGCTAGTCCGCTTATTAAAAAGGCTATTCTCATATTTTGTCTTTAGAATGAAGTCAGTCGCGAATAACCTAACTTTTCTTTAGACTAGAATGTTTTTGATGAATTGATTCTTCTTAGGGGAGTATTTGAAAGAATCATGAGAGGAGAGGGAGAAGATGTAGATTAAAAAAAAGTGACCATATTACTTATTCTCTTTTCAAAAGAAGAATAAACCAACTACTACTGAATGTTTTGAATATGGGGAATCAGCAACATGATCACTTAAAACCAACTATGTTAGCTATACTTGTATGTATAGTCAAATCTAACTAACGAAACTTATATGAAAAAACTACTTTCTATTCTATCGTTGGATTACTCCTCCAACTTACTATCAGCGATTAGAACTTGCTCGTTCTGATCTTTTTCTTCTGACTTTACTGGCGAATTCTTAGAACTAAGGACATTGCTCCTGGTGGATAATTCCTTATTTGCCTTAGTCATTCTAAGAATTGCATTAGAGAATATATCCTGAATTTCCTTTTCATATCCAGTCATATGACTTGATACATCTTTCGCTTCTAATTTTGTTATTTGTTCACCTTCTAAAGTAACTTCAGTGGGTGTGCCATTGATTAAAACTATATTCTGAGAGAATACACTTTGGGAAGTAAATACAAAGCCGGCTATAAAAGCCAATGTGATTAACTTTTTCATGGGTAAATAATTTGCTGTTACTAATTGCATCAGGCCAAAAAATGGGGAAGCCCAATGCTTATTATATAAACGTATTTAAGTACAAATATGTGGTAATGTTAACCAAATATTCCAGTCACAAAGTCATAAATAGCAGATTATCAGGATTTTGTGACCAAAAAATCAGTTAATACCCTAGGTTTTAAGACCTAGATTTATACTTTTTCTTTAACAAGTGGGGGAAAGTCTTCACCACCTTCTCCACTTTTGGTCTTGAGACTTGCCTTACATAGCCTTGATTTGGGTTCAATTCATAGAAATTCTGATGATATCCTTCAGCTACCCAAAATTCCTCGTATTCAGCTACTTCAGTTACTATCTTGTTCTTGAATGTACCACTTGAATTCAGTGCCCTAATTTTTAGGTCTACGATTTCCTTTTCAGATTCTGTCTCAAAGTATATAGCTGAGCGGTACTCTTCACCTACATCAGGTCCTTGTCTGTTCAAAGTTGTAGGGTCATGTGCTACAAATAAGACATCTAAGAGGGTTTCATATGAGACCACATCTTTATCATAATAGATATATATCGCTTCAGTATGACCTGTAGTCCCAGCACCTACACCTTTGTAGGTAGGATAATCTTTATGTCCTCCTGAATATCCACTAAGGACATCTACCACACCATCTATTCTTTCGAATGCGGCTTCTGTACACCAAAAGCACCCTCCTGCAAAGATGGCCGTAGAGTAGGCTTCTAGTTTATTATTCTCAGTATACTCAGCAATAGGGTAGGTATCACGGTGTGTATTTTGTTGTATCTCCTCAGTTGTAGTTTCTGTAACTGCTAGATTATCTGAACCGTTATCTAGTTTATTCTGGCAGCCTTGGCCTATAACCAGAGATAAAGTCAATAGTTGGCTAATAAAGATTTGCATAGTATTTAGTTTTTATATCATTTACGTAACTGTATATATGGTGATTTGTTTATTATAGTTGCTTGGAATAATGGACTTTCAGCAAGTATTAAGCGTATTTAACCAATATTTAAGTTCTTTTTAGTTGGCGATGATTGTGGCTGTTTCTTTCTTTATGTCGATTTTTGAACTTCACGCTGTTCTACTATTTTGAGATATCTAAATCAAAATTTTTAAATCCAAAAACTTACTCAAGTTATGAAGAGAATAATGCTCATAGCATTCATTGCTTTAAATGTCTGTGCTAACGGCTTTTCACAGCAGGATAATGAAAAAGTTGTTCGTGTGAAAATCACAACGATGTTCGGCGATATGATTGCTGAACTTTATAATGATACTCCGAGACATAGAGACAATTTTATTAAGTATGCTAACAACGGATGGTACGATGGGACGCTTTTTCACAGGGTTATACCTGGATTCATGGCTCAGGGTGGCGATCCTAATTCAGTAAAAGCAGTTGTGAACCAGCAATTGGGTGCAGAGAGATGCCCGAAATTAGATAATGAGATATCTCGCAAGAATTTTCATAAAAAGGGAGCCCTATCTGCAGCCAGACTACCAGATGGTATCAATCCGACAAAACAATCCAGTGGATGCCAGTTTTTTGTGGTTCAAGGATATCGCCACACTGCTCAGCAGTTGACAGCGATGGAAACAGAGAATTTCAAATTTATGGATGAAGCCAAAGCCTATTATCAGGTAATGGGAGGAGCGGCTCACCTGGATATGAATTATACTGTGTTTGGAGAAATCGTAGAAGGTCTGGAAATAATAGACCTTATATGTGCTATGCCTACAGGAAAGAATGTAAAGGATAGACCTAACACTGACATTATGATGAAAGTAGAAGTTCTAGACTAGATAAAAAAAGTGGTTGGGATAATTCCCAACCACTTAATAAACTCAATCTAATACAGACGGCCTATAATTGAGGCCGCTCATTTATTATTAAAGCTTCACTATTTTTTCTACAAAATATTCACCATCATCTGCGACCATTAGGATAATGTATGATTGTCCATAGTCTAACTTAGAAATATCTATCCTTGCTTGGGTCTGTCCCGCCAATGAATGAGATGCCATTAGCGTACCATGATTAGTTAGTATGTCTACTTTAGTCATAGTTCTGCCAGCGTAATCTTTGAAAGACAGAATCAAGAAGTCTATGGCTGGATTAGGGAACACAGCAAAAGAACTGGTATTAAGAATAGTGGAACTGCTGCCACCATTACTTGTAATAATCCCAGTTAACGGTAAGGCTGCTTTCAATCCGTTATCATCATTTTCTGCTAGCGTCTGACCACAGATTTCAATATGGACATCATCTATGTA
>CAZIMH010000008.1:0-26473 GCA_964540155.1 uncultured Saprospiraceae bacterium | reverse complement strand
GTAGTAATTCTTGTAAAATAAGTTGAATATCACTTGGTTTTAAACACAGTACCTAAAGGGATAACCGCCCTTCAGTTCTAAAGTGAGCGGGCTCCCCTCTAGGGGCTGGGGGCGGGATTAGCCAACAGTGCTAATCAGATTGAAATAATTATAATTAGGAAAGAGAAATTTTCACTTTATCTTTTTAAGTGAAGCAGCCTGGAAAGCTTTCAATGCGAAGGACGACACTGTGGGGACAGTGTCTTCTCCTATCTTTACGCCACCCGTTTCAGATATGGAATCTAGTCCATAAATGTGCACCCTTATTTCCATGCCGCCTGTTACGCGTTGGTAATAAAAAATGAGTTTGTTTCCTGATACATCAAAATGAGTCGTGAAGTGATTACCTCTTAGATACCCATCTATTTTTATGCTGTTATATTCATCTATAAGATAGTGACCTTGATCTGAATTCACAGCTTCCAGTCCATAGTATCTTACATCTTTACCTCCATATTTGAGGACCCAAGGATAGAGCCCCAGCGCATCTGGTTGATCTATAATTAATTCCATTTCTACCTGAGTGGTATCTCCATTGGCACTATGAATAATTAGATTTCCCTGGTATAAGCCTACCCAATCCTGCGGAAAAGCATACTTTTCGTTCAGTGTCGTCTCATTCTTGGCCAGTTTTCCTGTTGTTTTGCAGCTGGATGCTAACAGGAGCGAAGTGAATAAGAACAGCCATAATTTCATCATATTTCCCTATTATTGTGTAATATAAATATTAGTAAAATATTTAATGTGAAGACTAAAGTAATCTACAGTTTCCTTGTTATCTGTTGTATACAGTTAATGGTCTATGGTCAAAGTTACTCGGATGATTACTTCCAGCAAAAAGTGGATCATCAAATTTATGTACACCTAGACACTGTATCAGAGATGCTTGACTTTAAAAGTGTCGTTCGCTACACCAATAATTCGCCTGATGACCTGACGTCCATATACTTTCACCTGTGGTGGAATGCCTTCGGCGATAAGACGTCAGCTTTTTCTGAGCAGAGATTATTGATGGGTATAAGAGATTTTTACTTTGCGCCGAAGGAAGATTTAGGTGGTTACGAGAACATCAGCTTTCAGAGTAATGGAGATCAGCTTGTAGTGGCGCCCTATCATCATGATGGAAAATTACATAGAGACATCGTAGAGGTAAAGTTAGAAGCACCTCTCAGATCTGGACAATCTATAGAACTAGAAATAAAAGGACGTATACAAATACCCGTATTATTCAGTAGACCTGGTCGCCAGGATGGATTGTATAGGATGACGCAGTGGTATCCCAAGCCAGCGGTGTATGATAAAGCGGGTTGGCACCAGATGCCCTATTTAGATATAGGGGAGTATTTTGCAGAGTATGGTGATTATGAAGTGACGATGGATGTACCAGTAGATTTTGAGCTTGTATATACGGGTATGCCAGTCTCTGATAATACTAAGGATGGCCGTAGAGTGGTGACATCTAGTGCTAAGTCTGTTCCTGATTTTGCTTGGTTTGCTTCTAGTACAATGCAACACTTATCCGATAAGGTTAGTATAGGTAGTGAATCTATTCCTATTCATTTATTGACAAGTGACCAGGAGAATAGTCACAAAGTCATAGAGCATATTAAAACAGCCCTAACTTTTTATTCGTCAGAAATTGGTCCCTATCCTTATCCTCAGTATTCTATGCTTCACTGGGCTGATGGATCAGGAAGTGGAATGGAATATCCTATGCTCAGCACAGTAGATGTGCCCTATGAACAGCAAAGGATAGATAATCTGATTGCGCATGAGATCGGACATAATTGGTTCCAAAGTGCCATAGGTACAAATGAAAGAGCCTATCCATGGATGGATGAAGGGCTTAACTCTTACATCGAACGGAAGTATAACGATGCCTATTATCCTCGTCCAAACTTTGATGCCAGTATTGTTCCTTGGTTTCGAGATGCAAATGATAGCTACTCAGTCTTACAAGCTGGCGTTTGTCATCTTCACTGCGGCGCCAAGTTGCCTGCCATTAATAGTATAGGCGATACTTATGGAGCGGTTGACGTATTGTCGTATGGGTCTAATAGTTATGAGCGCATGGCGATGAGCCTTCAGTACCTGGAAAATTATATGGGTGAAGCAGTGATGAGAGAAGGGATGCAAACTTTTTATAAAGAATGGACAAATAGACATCCTACCCCTGAAGATTTCCAAGCGACACTAGAAGAAGTGTCAGGGGAGAATCTTGGTTGGTTTTTTAAAGCTATCATAGAGGATAATGTTATCCATGATTATAAGATAAGTGCTGTAGATAGACAAGATCACTCCGTTTATGTAACTATAGAGAATAAGTATGATTCTCCTTTTCCTTTCCAACTCAGCGGGTACAATGATCATGGAGATCTTATTTTTAGTCAATGGATAGAACCCCAACCTGATAATAACCGTATTGCTATACCTGATTTGAATTTTGAGTCTCTGCAGATTAATGGTGAGACACCGTTACTGGATGTAAGGCGGCAGAATAATATCAAACGCATAGATAAGTTAATCAAAAGAGGACCAGTTAAACTTAGAGGATTTGGTGTCTTTTCTGATTTGATTTCAAGACCGATTAACTGGCATCCTTCTATAGGTTATAATGCCAATGATGGCCTCATGTTAGGATTGGGGTTATATAATGCTGTGGTTCCTACGAGGGACATCCGTTGGTATCTCCAACCTAATATAGGATTAAAATCAGAAAATATAACAGGTCTGTTTGGTGTAGAAAAGGATTTCTACACCTATCAACATCACGCTTTTGAGAAAGTAACTTTGGGATTATCTGGAAGGAGATATACACATAATGTTGTCAGCCCAATAGATCAGGATAGACAATTTTTAAGCTATAATAAGTTACAGCCTTCTCTTTCATTGCATCTTAAAAGAGGTATTACGTCACCAGCAATATTATCATATAAGTTGCACTATGTTACTGCTGATGTATCGCAGTTTGATCCAGAGAACTTCCAAGAACCAGAAGTGACCTTAGTGCATCAACTTAATTTCACATCAAGTAAATTGAATAGACTTTCCCAAGTCAATAATCTTATTCAGTTGGAGTATGAATCCTATGATAATTCTTTTGAGGAGTCACATAATTATCTGAAGCTTAGTTTTTCTCATGAAAGGAAGATGTACTACAGGGAACATTCTCGAATAGATTGGAGATTATTTGGCGGATATTTTCTTGTCAATTCACAGCGGAACAGCGCTAACTTCAGTGATGGAATAACCAGAGGCTCTTTCGCGTTGACGCAAGAAGGACATACAGATCACACCTTTGAGGGATTTTATATTAATCGGTCACCTCTAGGTAATGAAGCATTCAGAGATGTCAAGATAGAAGAAGGAGGTTTTAAGATGCCGATAGGGCCCGCGTTTAGATTTACTGGAAGTAATAATTATATGTTGGCCTCTAATATCAAAATTGACTTTCCATCTACGTTAAAAATTGTGGAGCCGAAGATCTTCCTTGACATGGCGTATTTTTCAAATAAAACGCTTTTGAATGATCCACTAGAAGGCCAATTTCTATATTCTGCAGGGGTGGCGCTGGAGATAGGAGATTACTTGGGTATTTATTGGCCGATTTTCTTTTCTAGTGAATATGATATTCCGTTTTTCAATGCTAATATATTAGAGCGGTTGAGTTTGAGATTAAATTTGAGAAAATTAAATGTTTGGCGAATTGCTGAGGATCCGTACTTCTTACGTCGTTGATAATTGTGTAGATTATTTTGAATTAATATTTCTGTGAAGAGACTATTTATTATACTGAATATACTCTTAGTGATTATGACTCTTGGGTCATACATAGCGCCGCATGTACATCCAAATACCTTTGGTCTATTGCCTATATTGGGGTTGGGTTATCCAGCCTTACTATTGGCCAATCTGATAGCGATTCTTGTGTGGTTCTTTTGGGATAAGAAGCTTACCTTTTTTTCCTTAGTAACATTAATTATTGGCATACCTAGTTGTCAGAAAATAGTAACTGTAAGCATCCCTGAATCTTCTGAGGAGTCCATATCGATAGCGACCTATAATGCCAATTTTTCTAAGCCGATAGCCTTCGCGCCTGCGGAAGAACAATCTACCCTTATAGCCAACTTTGAAGCACACCTCAGTGATTATGACCATATAGATATTCTCTGCCTGCAAGAGTATGGAGAGCGAACACGTACATATATAGGTAAGGCGATGACTTTTCCTTATAGCCATGAATTGGAAGGAAAGTCTGTAGCTATCCTTAGCAAGTGGCCTATAGTAGAAAAAGGTATCGTCGATTTTAAATCTACCTCAGCCAATATTTGCTTGTGGGCAGACATAAAAGTCAGAGACGAAGTTGTCCGTGTATATACGACTCACTTAGAATCTAATCGTCATGATGGAGAAGTGCCTGACGTCATCGTAGAGACAGCACCAGAAGCTATGAGTAATCTAGCTTTGCTTGGAGTAGTTAAGCATTATCAGAAGTTCTCTGCTCACCGCGTTGCTCAGGCTCGTAAGATCAGATTGCATATGACGACTTCTCCTCACCCTGTGATCATTTCAGGAGATATGAATGATACACCTCAGTCCCATGTCTACAAAGTCCTCAGTGAGGACATGCAAGACACATGGGTAGATGAAGGGCTTGGCATAGGCTCTACTTTCGGAGAGAAAATTCCGGCACTCCGCATCGATTACATTTTTGCAGATGACAATATCGATGTACTTGACCATAATGTACATCGAAGTGATTTCTCAGATCATTATTTAGTGGAGAGTAAAGTTGAGATACAATAAAAGGGATTATTAAATTTCTGAGGCCTTTTTTTATATCGACCTTTTGGAGTTTTTATTAGCCCTTTTGGTTGACTTCCAAATTTATAAGTTGTCAACCTCTGTCAGATATAGAATATAAATAAAAGATGTCCTGATCTCATTACAGAGTTCTATAAGAAAGCTATTTTTGTACTATTGAACGCCACTATATCCTCATTGTTACATCTATTAACAATTCAACTTAATCTATACAAATGGTAGCAGTAGTTACAGGAGGGGCCTCAGGAATTGGTCTGGCGACTTGCAAGAAATTAGCTAAGGAAAATTATAAGGTAGTCGTTTCTGATATTAATGAATCAGAAGGAAAAGCAGCCATGACGGTGCTTAATGAAAGCGGTGCTGAAGCGATTTTTCATAAGACTGATGTGTCTAATTATGAAGAAGTGCTATCGCTTATAGAAATGACAGTCGGACATTATGGGCAGATAGATTTGTTAGTCAATAATGCAGGTGTCGGGCCTAAAGCTTATTCACGAGTGGCAGACCATTCTTTAGAAGATTGGGATAGAGTTATTGCAGTTAACCAATCAGGTGTCTTTTATGGCATGAAGGCAGCTTTGCCATATATGGTGAAACAAAATTCTGGCAATATTATCAATATATCATCTATAGCTGGCATAAGAGCCTCGACCACGGGAATTTCATATGCTGCAAGTAAATTTGCAGTGGTTGGTATGACTAAAAGTGCCGCTTTAGAGTATGCTAAATATAATATCCGTATAAATTGCGTTTGCCCATCATTCACTAATACGCCTTTGGTGGAGGATAATTTATTAGGAGACCATCCTGAGCTGAAAGAAAAATTGATTCGTAAAATTCCGCAAAGAAGGTTTGCTGAATCGTCCGAGATTGCAGATGCCATTGTCTGGTTAGCTTCATCGCAGTCTTCATATGTAACAGGCCAAGCGCTTCCCATCGATGGAGGAACCTCTCTATAAGTATTAGTTGAATAAATAGAATATTGTCCAATTCTGATGTTTTGTTTTGGAGGCATTCCTATTTTTAGTTCTATTTTACAGAGAATTTCTTTGTCACAATTGACTGAATTAATTCTTCCGTAGAAGTGGGATTTATGACTCAGTACTTTGATGAAATATAAATGGTGAAGGCATGAAAAACATTGATAAAGCAATGCAAGTGAGGGAGGGAGAGGAACAAGATTGGGCTGCGCTAGAAGCGTATCTGCGAACTGTTTTGCCAGAAACGACCTATGGGAATATTCAAGTATTGCAGTTTCATGGGGGTCATGCAAACCTAACTTATCTGCTTAGGCTAGGAGAAAAAGAACTGGTTATTAGAAGACCACCCTTTGGTAAGATCGCGCCAGGTGCCCATGATATGAAAAGAGAATTTCGTGTGCTATCCAAATTACATCAGTTTTTTCCACAAGCACCACAAGCTTATCATTATTGTGATGATGAAAGTATCATCGGCGCTCCTTTTGTCGTTCTCGAACGCAAGACCGGTGTTGTAGTTCGAACACATGTGTTAGATTGTTTTAAATCTTATGATAATGCAGCTGAGCGACTAGCAGAGGCACTAGTCAAGGTATCTGCTAATTTGCATAAGGTAGACTTTGAAAAAGCAGACTTAGCCAAGTTGGGCAGGCCAGAAGGATTTCTGGAAAGACAACTTGCCGGCTTGGAGAAAAGATGGAGTCTGGTGAAGGCTGGAAATTCCAATGACATGGATTACGTTATAGAACACTTGACTGCATACATCCCCACGCCACAGGCTATTTCAATTATTCACAATGATCTAAAGCTAGATAACTGTCAGTTTCAGCCAGATAATCCGGATGAAGTGACTGCAGTATTTGATTGGGATATGACGACACTAGGTGATCCCTTAGTGGACTTGGGTACTACCTTGAGTTATTGGCGTGAACCCTACTTTGATAAACATGACTTACCTGTTTATCTGTCGACGGAGTTTCCGACAAAACAGTTTGTCATAGACAAGTATGCAGAGTATACAGGTTTTTCTATGGAGAATATCAATTGGTATCATGCCTTTGCATTTCTAAGAATTGGCGTCATCGCAGCTCAGTTATATCAGAGATATGTAAACGGTAAATCCACGGATCAACGAATGAAAAAATTTCAGAATGCGGCCGATATATTTGCTGGCTACGCGAGAAAATTAATGACTGAGTAAACAAGGTGGCGTGGAAATAAAAACGGAATATATACCTACGCAGAAGACAGCTAGGTATGTGACTTACGGCATATTATCAGAGAAAACCAAATATTTCTGGTTTTGTCTTCATGGGTCCAATATGCTCTGCGAACAAATGTTGTATAAGTTTAAGGACTTTAATCCTCAAGAACACTTTGTTGTAGCACCAGAAGCACTCAATAGATTTTATGCAGATGGCTTTGGTGGAGATGTTGTAGCCAGTTGGATGACCTCCAGAGATAGATTGGATGAGATTAATGATTTTTCTAATTATCTAAGTAATCTGTATGACCATTTTATTGCTGACTTAGCACCTAATTGTCGCAAAATTATTTTAGGATTCTCCCAAGGAGGCACGACGGCATTCAGGTGGTTGCATCATCATAAAGTTGAAGCAGATATCTTAATAGGATATTCTTGTTGGATACCAGAGGATATAGATCTGAAGTCATCAGCTACCGCACTAGATAATCTCTCTATCCTATACACTTATGGTAATGAAGATAAATACCTTACACCAGATAGAATCAAGATGATTAAAGATGTAATAGGTAAGAATAAACTATCGGTAGAGATTATAAGCTATGCTGGGTTGCATAAGATAGATAGAGCTCATCTCAAGGAAATGTTCTTATCCTACTGTATGCATTAGTCCAAGAAAAATGTGCACTTCTATATTTATTCGCAGACCCTATACTGAGTACCGAGTTCTAATAGGAGTAGTTCCATGTATACAGCTTCTACAGCATAACACGCTTCTCCATTGCTAAAAACAAATAAGCCTTCATCAAAAAGTGGAGATCCAACTCTTGTTTTGTCATGTCTGCCAAAAAAATTATTTAATTGAGAAACACTTGCAATAGAAACCCCGTCGCCAAAGTCCAGCTCAGAACACTTTACAGCATTTTTGTCTGATGCTACAAATGGAATATTTCTTGTCCTGATACTATCCCAATTTTCATGATTTTCTGCATTGTATAATGCAATCTCTACCCTCGATTGGTTTAGGAAAGTGTCTATGAATGTTGTATCTATAACCAGTGTATCTGATACAGTAGTGACAGCAATTTCCCATCCATCCAAGGCTGCCATGGATATGGAAATACTTGCCCCAGTTGAACCCACCGAGTGTAATCCTGGGAACTCAATGTCTGGTATAGAATCTTGGTCTAAGTCTAATTGGGGGTTTATCCAAGCAGGCCTAGATGATATGCTCAATTCTTCAGTTCTGGATGCTTCTTCGCATATTACTTCAGTACTATCCTCAGGGTCACAAGCCCATAAGAAAAGAGTAGCTATGAAAACAAAGAAATAACTTGATTTGAATGTGTTGGAAGTCGCCATAATGTTTCTTTTGAAGATAGAACATTATTTTTTAACAGGGAATGAATGATTATGTTCTTCGAGACAAAACGCTAAAAAACCCAAACATTTACTTGTACGATAATCCGTACACCTAATTGGCAAAGAAATTATGTGCTGATTTTATGCGAAGTAGAAAGTAACCTAGAACTTATAACTCGTAGTCAAGTTAAGTAGATTCAGGCTTGGCTGTTCTCCGAAGTTTGGAATGATCGGATCAGAAATTAGTCTGTTCACACCCCACTCTCCATCAAGCAATATGCTGAAGTGAGGATTCAGTCTTAGCGTAACTCCAGCAGAGATGCCTAGGTTAGTGTCAGCAAAAATAGATTCTGATTCTGCAAGGGTGATTGGCACTCTTCTGGTCACTGGACCAGGAAGATTTTCATCCAAATCTTCACTATACGTATATCTGACTCTTACGCCAGAGTTCAGCACAATTTTGTTTGTAAGATTATAATTTAAACTAACAGGTAAGTACACCTGCTTTATAGAATTTAGTCCATTATAGTAGGTGTCAGTGCCTACAGGTATAGGAGAGGCTAGCCCTGCATTAGGTAGCTTGCTTGCTGAATTCCCTCTGTCTATAGTTGATACAAAGTAATGTTCTCTGGATAAAACATTAACGCCTAATCCAGTAGAAATCCCAAATCTTTTACCCACTGGAATATCTACTCCTGTGGCAAATCCCACTCCTGTAAAATCTTTATCTGTGGTAACAATTGCTTGCAGCGCTATATTGAAGTCTAGATTTCTATCTTCTATATGGGTATCATCATTAGATTCATTATTGATTATATGAACCGTTCTTGATGTATTATTCATATTCACTTTCTGGGTGGAGATTCTGCCTATGTAATCTAAGGGTTTTGTATTGTTTTGTGTATCTGATTCATTAACCTCATTTTCAGTTAATCGATTCAGGTCAGAATACAATTCTACTTCATCGAAATAGTAAGTGCCAGTATTAGACGAATTGATAAGTTGTGCTGAAGCTAAGGCAGAAGCAGTCGACACATCTTTATTAAGCTGATTCCGCTTTTGAACGGGAGCAAGACTAACTCTGTCTTTGTAGATTATTTTTTCCTTGATCAATGCAGCTGGGGGGATGTGCGACGCATACATAAATGCAAAGTAGGAGGCAACCCCGGTGGACAGTACTAATAAGGCTGAGAGGAATAAAAGTAAAAACTTGTTATTATTCCTTTGCGGCTGTGCTACTGGAACCACCTCATCAAGTCTCTTCGCCACTTGGCTCCAATTCTTGCTGACGTAATCTTCGTTATATGTTAAATGCTCTTTATCCTGCATTTCGGTTCTTGTCTGTTTCAAGGATCAATTCTTGTAATTTTCTCCTTGCTTCTGATAAATGCCATTTGGAAGTTCCTACACTAATACCCTTGGCTTCTGCTATCTCCTTATGACTATATCCCTGAATAGCGTACATAGTGAATACTTCACCGGACGCATTAGGAATTTTTTTAATCATCCTAATTATATCCTCCTCATATAGATGACTCAATGCGAGTGGGATAGAACTTTGTTCCTGGTCTTCAAAGACCATAAATTTCAAATAGTTACTATCTTTTCTGACAGCATCTGATAGACATCGGAAGACGATTCTTCGTATCCAACCTTCAAAGCTACCTTTGTGCTCATACTGGTCTATCTTAGTAAATACCTTGAACATTCCATCATTGATTATGGCTGCGGCTTTCTCTCTGTCGGAGGTATATCGCAAACACATAGACATTAAGATTGGAAACTGAGACCGATACAGCTGTTCCTGACAGCGACGGTCATTCATTTTGCAACCTTCTATGATGGTCTGTATGTTCAAATTTTCAGAAATTAATTAACTGCTATGAAGATAGTAATTATTTATTTCTGATTCTACTGTTGGAGTGTACTATAAGGTTGGCAAAAAAAAAGGCCAAAAGTTGCGACGAAAACTAAACCTTAGTTAATCGAGTCTGTCGTTGCAACTTTCTGGCCACCATGCGGAATAGAGAAAAACATCTAAGAAATCACTAATTCCGCAAATAAGTAAAGTGCTTTTTCATAGCTGATCTATCTCTAAAGACTGATTCTCTTCAATATTGGTTGGGTAGAATCTCTAAAAAATTGATTTAATCCTTGAAAAACAGAAAATTAATATGTAATTACCTGATATAGAGGATATTGTATTTTAGATAAGTAAACATTTATTTTAGCACTAATGAAGAATTAATGTTTGGATGGCTTGCACATTATTAGCCTTTCGGAGATGCAAAAAGTACCGTCCACTGCCCAAATCTCCGATTTGTAGCTGCTGTAGGCCATCTATAAGCGGCCCATCTGCAAGCTGTCGGCCTAGGATATCTACGATCTCGTACTCAGTAAATGCTTCTTTATTTTCTATCCATATGTCGCCATGAGACGGGTTGGGATAGACAGATATATGGCTGGTTATCTCTTCTAGCTCATTAGTAGAGGTCAAGCTCAGATCTCTGGTGATGATATTATCTATGCAAAAATAAGCTGGGGTATTGATACCAAACTGGCCCACATCACTAGAAAATAATTGGAATGAAAGGGTATCTACATTTCCAAATTGGGTAAGGTCTATATAAGTCCATTCATCCAAGATGTAATCATCTTGTGAATTGTCAAATCGGTAATCTGCCAAATAAAAAACGATACTGTCATTATTCACATTTCTGCTGCCATACTCTTTAATGCTAACGAATAGGAAGTCCGGGTCTGTCCCATCCTCACCTCCAAACCTCTTGGCAAAAGCATCACCATCTCTCATGCTTAAGGCAGCATAGGTGGAATTATTTATATAAAATCCTTCTATGACACCTCTTCCATCACCCACTGTATGCAAAAGACTCTCTCCGGAAACAAATGTAGTGGCATAAGTTGGAGACCCGTCTACACCACTCCCTGCGATACAACTATACTGATTTACGAATCCTGGTGTCTCTACATCAGTCGTAGAGGATATGGACCACCCGGACCAAGAGCCATAGGCGTCATTAAAGTCATTTAGCAATCTGATATTTCCATTTGTGAATCCGCCTGAACCATCAGAACCATTTAGAAAAGACTCTGGTGGCAAATCAAATGACTCAAAATCAGAAGTGGTCTGACCATAACTAACGTGAATTCCAAATATTAGTAAAAGTGCTGATAGTAGAATTTTATTCATCTTTAATTTCTTTGAATTTATTTATAGTTAATCTTGTTCCTATGGTGATATAGCGACCGGGCATGGGCCGTCTTTCTATAACTCTGAAATCGGCATTGAGGATGTTTTCTAGTTCCACATATATACTTCCGTCATAAATGCCATCTGAAAGTAATTTTCTCACATTGGCTGATACGATTGTATAGCCATCCAAATTTTCATTGACACCTACTACTTGTCCAGTATGATTTACATTTACCTGTGCTTCCCATCCATTAATGTTTAGGATAGAAGAGAGTCTGAGCTGATGTCGTGGTGTGTAGATAAGTTGGTCTCCTATTTCAATCTTCGGCAAGTCCAATTGATTGAGATTTTCTGAGCGGGTATAATTATAACCTAAAGTAGTTGTGAGTTTATATTCACCGAAGTTCGTTTCGTTTTCAAGCGTAAGGTCCAGACCATAGCTTCTGACAAGACCTATATTAAATGGTCGCCAGATAAAGGTGTTCTCTACGGGTGCCCATAATATCCAATCAGAGATACGACGATGATAAAGGCTCGTTTCTAAATTAGTCACAAAGGGAAAGAGTTTCCTTATGTAGAATTGCAATTCCTGATTCCACCCTCTCTCAGGACTTAACTCGGGGTTTCCTCCTGGCTGCCAGAATATTTCATTCAGCGTTGGCGCTCTAAACTCTTTAGTCCATTTCGCTTTCAACCCCCACTTGTCTTTATTATACGAAATATTCCAAGCAGGTATAAGTGGTACTCGAGTGATGCTGTTCCATTCGTTTCTTAGGCCAAAGTCTACCTTCCAATGATGACGAAAATATATAAGATTGCCATAAAACGTATGGACAGTAAGTTGCTGTGTGCCATCAAGAAAATTGTCTGAAAATCCATTCGTCTGGCTAAATTCATATTTTCCTTTGGCCAGAAAAGTCTCGAGTTTATAACTCAGTTCCCCTTGGTACCAGAGGCGAGTAAATCTATTTCTTGCATCCAGAAGAATCTCATCGTCCTGAAAGTTATTATGTTCATCGAGAAAGGCCAGTGTGGATTGCCATTGGAGCCGGTTGGACTGAGCGATCCAGCCTAGGCGGAAGCGATTCAGTCTATCATACTGTCTGGCAACGGATCTGGTCTGTGTGGTGGTAGGAGGGATGCCTTTTTCTGTTTCCTGCAACCATCCGTCTAAGGTAATCTTGTGGAGAGGATGAACCTGATAATCAGCATTCAGAAGTAGACCCATGGATGAGATGTCAGCATTGGTATTTATTAGCTCATTAGATCCTATTATATAACTGAAATTGTTTTCTGCTGCTCTAAGAAATCCACTAATTTCTACCCGAGCTTTTTCTGATGATATAGAGGCATCAGCGTGATAATTTTCTGCGTCAAAACTACCGAGAGACATGCCACCACCTACATGCCATCCGTTATTATTGTTAATCGCACTGAATGGTTGTCTGCTCACATCCACCACGCCAGTGATTGCACCAGAGCCTCTATTAGCGCTTGCCCCTCCTTTATCCAGACTCAGTGATTGATTATAAAAACCAGTGAGTAGGGACAAGTCAGTAAGCCCTAGCATAGGATTAGTGATAGGAACATCTTCCCAGGTAATCAGCGTCTGACTTGCATTGCCACCCCACAGAGAAATTGTCGCTAGTGAACCCAATCCGTATGATTTGATATAAGCACTTGTCTGATTATCTAGTAATCTATCTGGTTGAGTTTGCCATCCAGGCATAATATCATAAACTTTATTGTCAGATGAAGTATTAGACGATTGCAGAATCGTGAGGGCATCGACTTCTACATGCCAAATACTTTGGTCCAAAGTAAGACTGTCCTCCTGACCGTAAATGCCAGTACACGCAACCAATAGCATTAGAAATGCGAATCTCATGTCTATATCTCCTAATAAATATTATGTTTTATAAGGTTTCCACCGAACCTATTTAAAACGAAATCTTACCAAGGCAGGTCTTCTGACTTAGTGCTTTGAGTAGGCCTTCCCATCATATTTGACAGTGGTTGTAGTGCTACTCATCTTTTATATGCACCTTACAGCAGCGGGGACTGTCCCAGATTCTCACTGGATTCCCTTTTAAGACAGACACCTTGTCTATCACCTTTAGCGGCATAAACTTACAGTAATTAACTGAGTAGATAAAATGAAGGTAGCTAAGGCTAAATTATTGAGGCTTTACGTAATGTGGTCAAGCATTTAGTACTTTGTATCAGCTCTTCTGCATACTCATCTATAAAGCTCACAGATTTGGAGAAAATGATAACTTTGTCACCACCTTTAAATATTGGAGAAGTAGGACTCCAGAATTTGCACACTACAACCATAAATGCTCTTTAATTCGATAGATTTTGCAGTTTTCTTACCAATAGTATTTATGCTTTTTTGGTTTGGGGTAGGCAAGCATTTGAAATTGCAAAACCTGTTGATTGTTCTGGCAAGTTATCTTTTCTATGGCTGGTGGGATTGGCGATTTTTGTCATTGATATTTTTCAGTACTGTTGTGGACTACACAGTAGGGCTGAGGCTACGGAAAGAAGATAATAAGACAAAGAGAAAGGTACTGCTCTGGATCAGTATTCTAGTTAATCTTGGTTTTCTAGGATTCTTCAAATACTACAATTTTTTTCTAGATAATTTCATTTCAGCATTCTCCTTCTTTGGCGCTGAGATAAATGCCAATTCACTAAATATTATTTTACCTGTAGGAATTAGTTTCTACACTTTCCAGACCTTGAGCTACACGATAGATGTCTACAGGAATAAGTTAGAACCTACTCGGGACTTTATTGCATTTTCAGCCTTTGTCAGTTTCTTCCCACAACTAGTGGCAGGCCCAATAGAAAGGGCCACTAATTTGCTGCCACAGTTTTATACCAAAAGATTGTTTGACTATTCCAAAGCGGTAGATGGAATGAGACAAATACTTTGGGGCTTATTTAAGAAGGTGGTAATCGCAGATAATTGTGCGGAGTATGCCAATCAAATCTTCAATAATTCCTCAGAGATGAATGGGAGCACCTTGGCTCTTGGCGCAGTGTTATTCGCCTTCCAAATTTATGGGGACTTTTCTGGGTATTCTGATATTGCGATTGGGACGGCCAGACTTTTTGGTTTTAACTTGAAAAAGAATTTTGCCTTCCCATATTTTTCTAGGGACATTGCAGAATTTTGGAGAAGATGGCACATATCATTGTCTACATGGTTTAGAGATTATGTATACATTCCTCTAGGAGGGAGTAGGGTGAGTAATTTGATGAAAATAAGAAACACTTTTGTCATCTTTATTGTCAGTGGATTTTGGCATGGCGCCAACTGGAAATTTGTAGTCTGGGGGGCATTAAATGCCGTTTATTTCTTACCTCTTTTACTGCGTCAAAGTAACCGAAGACATATGAATGATGTTGCTGAGCAGCGACTTTTGCCTTCTGTGAAAGAAAGTCTTCTTATGATAAAAACTTTTGGCTTGACGGTTATAGCTTGGATATTCTTCAGAGCGGACAATATTCAGCATGCGCTGGATATTATTTCAACTATATTTTCCAAGGCTTTATTTGAAATGCCAGACATTCCAGATTTATTTGGCTTCCTGATTTTAGCTGCGCTATTGGCCTACTTTATTACACAAGAGTGGATAGGCAGAGGATGGAATTACGGTATAGAAAAATTTGGGTTTGGCTGGCCTAGAGGTTTGAGATGGAGTATGTATTTGGTGATATTTTGTCTAGTATTCTTGCTCGGTGGAGATGAACAAGATTTTATTTACTTTCAATTTTAGAGTATGCGCATATTTATACGAAAGGTGGTACTCTTTTTAGTCTTGTTTCTAGCATGTAATTTTTTATATCTATTCATCATCCAGAAAACAGACTGGAACTTTAAGAAAAGAATAGAATCACTGTCTTTTAATATGCCACAAAATGAAGTACTTGTCATCGGTAATAGCTTTGCTATGGACGGTATCAATACAGAGTATTTGTCTAACAATGGGTTTCCATCATATAACCTTTCTCTAGGAGGGAGTTCTGTGAGCACAAGCTACATTCAGTTACATGAATATCTTACTCGGTATAATTACAAACCTAAGTATGTTGTGCTAGGAATAGGTTCTTATTACCAATCTTTTGACGATGAAGTTATAAATCCTATAGTGGATTTTACTCAAGATAACCGTAGATGGCGTATCAAAGATTTGCCTATGCTAAAATTTAGGTGGTTATTCAAAGAGCTGCTTAAAAAGATGGTCTCCAAAGTGCACAGAGAGGCATACTTGACCTATGGACAACTTAGATTCAGTAAGCAAGTTGCTGACAATACAGTCGTAGATTCAGATAGAAACTTTCCTTTAGATAGGTACAAAGGTTCAAGCCAGATTCAACGTATAATTGATTTGTGTTCTGATTATAATATTAAACTGATTATATTAGAAATGCCGGGCTATAAAAAGACACGACATAAAAAATCTTTCAACTGTATAGTTCTAGATGAGGATAAGAATAATGGTATTTTATTCGATTATAATAATTTCGAAGACTGTAGCATCTATGATGATAAAAAAGATTGGATTGCAAAGAGTCACTTAAATATATTTGGCGCTCAAAAGCTAACAGAAAAACTATTATCTGATTTAAATAGAAGCAACACTGGAAGTGACGGAATATTTGAATGTAATTAATTAGCAACTTACTACTTGAGAAAGTAATAAAAGTAAATAGAATTGAATCAAGAAACTACACTTTTAAAGGCAGCATTAGATGGAGAAAAAGACTTGGTTCTTCAACTCTTAGAAAAGGGTGTAGATCCAAATTGTAAACGTGAATCTGGAAGCGGGCTGCTGTTAAGTTTTTATCCAAAAATCTTGAATTTACTACTACAATATGGCGCGAATCCAAATACGCAGTATAATGAAAACGGTCACTCTGTGCTAGCAGGGCTATGCTATGCCAATTCCATTTTTGAAGCAAAAGGTACCAGCCAATTAGAGTGTATCAGAATATTGCTCGATAGTGGCGCCAATGTAGAATCTGGGTATGAGCCATCAAACGAAACACCGCTACATCACGCGACAGCACCCATGGGAAATGAGAATTTGGGAGTAATCCAGTTACTACTGGAAAATCATGCAAATCCGATTGCACAAACAATTCCTAATATTGGTTCACATAACTTTTATTATGATGCGAAGACGAAAGGAGAAACGCCATTGCATCGCGCGGCTGCATTTTGTAGTTTGGATGTTATTGAATTGTTATTGAAATTTGGGGCACAGAAAGCGTTAGTTGATGTCAATGGTGATACAGCGCTCTCATGGGCTTGTTGGTATAGACGACCTAAAAGTTTAATAGACAAATTGGTAATGTAATGAGGACTCTAGGTCTGGCAATTTGAAATACAATAAAATTTAGAATTATGCGAATTCTCTACACTGTAAGTTTCTTAATGTGCATTGGTTCATTAATGTCACAGAGTGCTTTTCCTTTTAACTCAGTCCATGGCACCACCAAGAAACCGCTCAAAATCCATGTAAAAGATGAGTTGGGAGAGAAATCATATCTGTCATCTCATATGCCAAAAGGTAAAATATACTTGGTTAGTGTATGGGCTACGTGGTGTGGACCCTGTAGGAGCGAACTTCGTGCACTGCAGAGAGTACATTGTGATTGGTCAGAAAAGTATGATTTTGAATTTATTGCCGTATCCATAGATAAACCAACAGCCCATCCTAAAATATTTCAAATGGTCAATAGCACCGACTGGAACTTCAAGGTGATTCATGATGAATATGGTTATCTGGTTAATGAGTTGGATATATCTGCAATACCTAGAATGTTCCTTGTAGACCAGAAAGGTAATATTGTTTATGAGCCTAAGGGATATAATGCATCAGCACTGAAACAAATAGAACAGAGAATCAGCGCATTGTAATTTCAGTGCCTGTCACGCTTTAGAGATTAGAGTCTAGCACTCAAACCCTAATAGAAAAACAAAAGAAACTGGAAGTCCTACAATAAAAAAAGCCGCCGCTGGTTAGCGACGGCTTTCTAGTAATCAATTTAGGAGATTAGTATTTCTATTGGAAGATATACCTTACACCTAATTGCATTTGCCATCTGGAGCTTTGAATACCTCCATCGTCTATGACTGCAAATGGTTCGTTATCTTCTGTTGCTCTTGCTGGATTATAAGTGAATGTCGGATTGTTAGTCCCGTCTTCAAATCCTTCAAAGTCCAGTAATTCGAAGCTCCCGAAGTTTCCAACAAAGTATCTTCTTCCCCAATTAGAATTAATTAAATTAGAAAAATTGAAAATGTCTAAAGACACTTGAAATCTATGTAATTTATTTCCTGCATTGATATTAACGTCTTGTAGAATCTTCAGATCAAGGACATGACTCCATAAGCCTCTATTTTGATTTCTTTCAGCGTACTCTCCTCTGTTTTGACTTAGATATGGATCATTTTCTATGAAGGCATCTAATGCACTCCACTGTTGTGCCGCTGTTAAGTTGTCATCATCCACTAGTATAATATCATCCGCACTGGAAGGAATGAATATAAGTGCTCTTTCTCTAGAGTCCTCATTTGTTAGATTGCCATTGTCATTATAGATATAGCTGTATGGTCTACCTGCTGCACTCTCATGGAATAGCGTTATTGTAGTACCTAAGTTGTTATTGGCGTATTTAAACTCCTTACTTAATGCAACAATGAATCTAGACCCTGGTGAGAAATCTGACCTCGATAATGGTTGGTCAAAGTTTCTTCCTCCTACACTGTGTAATCCTCTCCACTGCGAAGAATTCTGTGAGCTCGTACCATCAAATACAGAAAAGGCATCTCCAAATGAGTAAGCCGCATTAGCGAATAAACTATTAGATATTTTACCAGTGATGCTTGCAGATAAGTTGTAAGTATAACCCTCTGAAGTATTATATCCTAAAAGTATTCTGTCATACGTAGGGTCTACCTCGTCTCTTCTGTCATATATAGGTCTGTCATCTGGTGTGCCAGTAAGATTTCCTATAGACTGACTTAAATTAAGATTTTGGTATGCCACATTTTGTATGGTCTTATTATACAAAGCATCTAACTGCACTGTCCAGGTGTTGTTTAATTTATGGTCTAGTGCAAGATTAAGCTTAAGGAATTGTGGCAATTTGAAATCCTCTGCAAATAAATCCACAGATCCAGATGGATTCACATTATTCAAATCAATACTACCTGGTTCCTGAGTTTGTGGATTAGGATTAAATGGCAAGTCTCCAAATGCGAGTTGTGTACCGACATTCAGACCATAATTATTAAAGGCGCCGCCTACCCATACTAGTGGTGCTCTACTTGTAAATATACCTGCACCTCCTCTAAGCTGTGACTTATTATTTCCATTTATATCCCAGTTAAATCCTAGTCTAGGAGAGAACTGTAACTGCGGTGTTATAAACTGACCTACTCTAGCACCTCTTAAGTCATAGCCCTCGGCTTCTAATAATGGAATTGTCTCATCGTTAAAGGCATCATTGCCTGGCGTATCTCCATAGAATGGTAAGTCCAATCGAAGTCCAGCCGTAAATTTAAAATCCTCAGATATCTGTATTTCATCTTGAGCATATAGTCCAAGCTGTCCAGCATTAAAAGATGCAACGGCTGCAGATTCGTCACCTGAAATATTATCTACAAGAGAGAAGCTTCTGATAAAGAAACTTGAGTTACCACCTTCCAAGAAAGTCGGTACATCATCAAAATC
The DNA here is from genome assembly GCA_964540155.1 of uncultured Saprospiraceae bacterium. Classification (GTDB taxonomy): domain Bacteria; phylum Bacteroidota; class Bacteroidia; order Chitinophagales; family Saprospiraceae; genus RFSX01. The sequence continues at coordinate 7,099 of CAZIMH010000008.1, read as the reverse complement.
ATACGATCCAAAATTGAAGGCAATAAATAAGTTGTCTACGCTGTAGAACTCATTATGTGTTCCTAAAGTGATTGTATGTTTTCCTTTATAGAGCTGAAGATTATTTGTAATTGTAAAAATATCCTGATTCAATAGGTTGGCACTACTAAATTCTTCTCCACCTAAAGATATCAAAGCAGAACCATCATCGATGTCTACGTGAGGAAAGTCGGTACCCGTAGGATCTCTGTCATCTCTAACTGCCGAATATCCTATGATAAGATTGTTACTTAAGTTAGAATTGATAAGTGTATTTAATTCCAAAGAAGCCGTCGTCGTTCTTGAATCAAATAATTCACTTGAGTTCAAAAAGTTGATACTGTTAAAATCAGATTGTACACCTTCTAAGTTGTTGGCATGAACATGTGATAATTTGAATGCCAATTTGTTTTTTTGGTTGATGTTATAATCTAGTTTTAAATTATATTTCTCTGAATCTAGAAATCGTTCATTATCCTCAAAGGTCCCAGGGTCATAACCGAACTCGTTTAATCTAGAAATAAGTGCATCTATTTGAGCTCTGTCAGAATCACCAATATAATTTTCGAAATCAAATGGCAATGGTGTTACGTCACGCTGGATTTCTGCATTGACAAAGAAAAATAACTTGTTCTCTATAAGTGGACCTCCCACTCTAACTCCTGTCGTCCGAGCAGTGAAGTCATTAAGCCTTTCCCTTTCTATGGTATCATCATCAGTAGGCGTCTTGCCTGCTAATCCTTGATTTCTGAAGTAGGTGTATACAGACCCTTCTAGATTATTGGTTCCTGATCTAGTAATCGCATTAATGGCAGCGCCACCAAATCCGCCTTGCTTCACATCAAATGGCGCAAGGTTCACCTGAAATTCTTCTATGGCATCCACAGAGATAGGCGATACACCTGTCTGACCACCATTTGTACCTGAACCAGCTAATCCAAAAACATCATTACTGACAGCACCATCTATATAGATAGAGTTGAATCTGTTATTCTGTCCTGCAAATGATAACTCAAAACCGTCATTACCTTCTGTCGTTCTACTTTGAGGTGTTAGCCTTGTAAAGTCACCTATAGATCTAGAGACCGTAGGCAAGGCATTAATTTGTTCTTCACCGATAACAGTCTCAGCACCTGTTTTAGTACCATCAAAAAGGCCTCCCGCAGAAATGACAATTTCTTCTAACCCGATAGAGGCCGTGGAAAGTGCTGCATCTAGCTTTAGATTCTGTCCGAGATTAAGGTGAACATCATTTCTTGTAAATGTTTCATACCCCACATACGACACTTCAATAGTATAGGGGCCACCGACTCTCATTCCTGGAATTCTAAAGAACCCTGAGTTGTCAGATGCTGCGCCGTAAATGGTGCCAGAAGGAACATGCGTCGCAATAATGTCTGTCGCAATCAAGCCTTCCCTTGTTTCTAAATCTGTAATTTTTCCACTCATAGAAGATGAAGTGGATCCTTGTGCCATCAATCCAAAAATTGTCATCAAGCACAATGCAATCGTAGTCGTTAGTTTTTTCATATATAAATAGTTTAAGTAATAAATGAAAATAGCTAACTGCGGAGACAGATGTAAATAATTTATTATGTATTATTAAAGTTGTTGGTAACTTCTATTTATTGTTAGTATCATTTTAATAATTTGCAATTGACTGCCAGAATACAGGTTTTGAATTGTCTATTATTTACTTATAAGATTTATAGTAGATCAAAATGAGATTGGTCTACCAGTTTGGCAATTGGATCTTATAATACTATGCTCATTTCATAAAAAAGTAAATGATTATTAGTTGAAGGATAGAATTAAAAGAATACTAACTAGGATGTTTATACTCACCGCTTTGATGACTTTCTATCAATGCTCAGAAAAGCCTACAAAACCATCTTCCTCCAATAGCTTATCTGACCAAACAAAATATGTAGATGTCCTCAGTAAAGAACAGGAATCTGCTTTTGATGCCTTAAATGAACTGCAAATAAATACGGACGAAATGAATCGACTGTACTCTACATTCGCTGGCATCAGTCATCCGTGTTATCCTCCAGACAGTACCTTTTCGATTTCTCAGACAGACCTACTTGAGATTATGAAACAGTTTGTGAACAACCATTGCACGCAGCTCACTAAGGAAAGACGAAATAGGTTGGCTAAGTTGTCTGTATTAGCACAGCAAGAATATACAGTCCTTCATTGTAGAGATAACGAGACGCATTCTGAATCTAATCTTAATGGCACATGGGTGATGCCAAATGTACTTGGTCGAAGGGATGTTCTGATTGTATGGTAATTAAGATTTGTACCTTAGTTAATAGCTAATTCATAATACCCAGTCTTCAGATAACTGCCTTCTGAGAATCCAGTAGGATGATCTAGGTCATGGCCTGTCTGCTTGAGTTTGACATAGGAATGTTTGGTTCTTCTCATTGCAGATTCCACAGTTCTAAAGAAATCTTCCTGACTTACTCGCGATGAACAAGATGCTAGAATTAGTGTGCCTTTATTTGCAGTAAGTTGTATGCCGAGTTGCGCTAACCGTGCATATTGTTCCAAGGCTTTGGGCACCTCCTTTTGTGACTTAGCAAAGGCGGGCGGGTCGATGATAATCAAATCATATTTTTTCTTCTCCTGTGTAAGTTGTTGCAGAATCTTGAAAGCATCACCTGCTATGGTATCTATTTTAACCTTATTCAGTTCCGCATTCTTTTGTGCAAGGGCTAGTGCTGGTTTGCTGATGTCTATAGCCGTAACAGACTTAGCGCCACCCACAGCCGCATGGATAGCAAACCCACCTGCATAAGTAAAGACATCTAATACAGTTTTCTGCTTAGCGATAGATTGTACATAGCGTCGATTTTGCCTGTGGTCAAGAAAGAAGCCCGTCTTATGACCATGAATGACATGCGCATAATAACGTACACCATATTCTCGAAATACAACTTCTGGATTATTTAACTGACCTCGCAAGAGTAGTCCGTCGGATAGAGTAGGGGGATTCTGTTTTTGGATTAATCGTGATAATCTCAGGACAATAGATGTGCTTTTCGTTATCTCCATAATCGTGTCACAGATTATATCCAAAAATGGTTGCCATATTAAGGAATACAACTTGAGGACAGCACAGGGTCCATATACATCACAGACCAGTCCTGGTAACCCATCGTTTTCACCATACAGCAGGCGAAATCCTGAGACCTCCTGGTCCAATAATGCTTGTCGTATTTCAAAGGCATGATGGATTTTTAGTCTAACCCATTCGTTGTCTATTTTGGTACCATTTTTTGTAGATAGAATCTTTACACGGATAGGTGAATGTGCATCATAGAGTCCGATGGCTAGAAATCCATTAGACTTATTGTCAAAGATGATGGCGATATCACCTGTAGTACCCTCCTTATTTTGCTTAACAATGCTCTGGTCAAATAGCCATGGATGTCCGCTCTTGATATGCCGAATGGCCTTTTGTCTGACTTTAATGGCTATTCTATCTGGTAGCACTGTATATGATAGCTTAGTGATTTAATTGTAATGATAATATTTCCTACTTTAAATGTCTATTATAATTTATAACCATAATCAACATGAAATCTATATTCATTGCTTTTCTAATTATGACTTGTGCACTAGTGTCTACTGACCTTGATGCACAGCGAAAACGTAAGAAGGACAAAGACAAGACAGAAACCAAGAAAGAAAAACATGCAATCGACGAGATAGGGTTGTCTAATCTGAAATTCAGAAGTTTAGGACCGGCATTAACTTCAGGTAGAATCTCTGACATCGCCGTTCACCCCGATATGAATCATGTCTACTATGTGGCAACCTCTTCAGGAGGGGTATGGAAAACTGTTAACTCAGGTACTACATTCAAACCAATATTTGATGGACAGGGTTCTTATTCTATCGGCTGTGTCACAATGGATCCTAATAATCATAGTACGATCTGGATAGGCACAGGAGAAAACAATAACCAACGATCTGTGGCCTATGGAGACGGGATATATAAGTCCATGGATGGCGGCTCATCATGGAAGCATATGGGATTAAAGATGTCTGAACACATTTCTAAAATCATTGTCCATCCTGAGGATTCCAATACGATATTGGTGGCGTCTGTTGGTCCACTGTGGAGTTCAGGAGGAGATAGAGGTGTCTACAAATCTACTGACGGCGGACAGACGTGGGAGGCAACTTTGTCTATAGATAAGCATACGGGAGTGGCTGATATGATTATAGATCCATCTAATCCAGATGTGCTCTATGCGGCAGCTCACCAGAGAGCTCGTCACGTCTTCACATACTTAGGTGGGGGTCCCGGCTCTGCGATTTACAAGAGTGTAGATGGTGGAGATACATGGACTAAGTCATCGTCAGGATTGCCAAGTGTGGATCTAGGGAGAATCGGTCTTTCTATCTCAGAAGCGGACCCATCTAAAGTCAATGCTATCGTAGAGGCTGCTGAAGGCAAGAGTGGATTCTACAGATCTACAGATGGTGGCGCCAGCTGGCAAAAACGTGGGGGCCACGTTACTAGCGGTAATTATTACCAGGAAATCATTTCTGACCCTACAAATGCAGACATTATCTTTTCTATGGACACATGGATGAGTAAGAGTGTGGATGGTGGAAAGACATTCAAGAGAGTAGGAGAAGTGACGAAGCACGTAGATAATCATAGTATCTGGATTAACCCTGACAATAATCAGCATTGGTTAGTGGGCTGTGATGGAGGCATATATGAGACTTGGGATGGTGCGGCGACTTGGGCATTTAAAGCCAATTTGCCCGTCACACAGTTCTATAAAGTCGCGGTGGATAATGATGCACCCTTCTATAATATCTATGGAGGGACTCAGGATAATTTCAGTATGGGCGGTCCGGCACGAACGACATCTGGTAATGGCATTACAAATTCAGATTGGTTTATCACACATGGTGGTGATGGATTTGAATCACAGGTGGATCCAGAAAACCCTGACATCGTCTATGCGCAGTCTCAGTATGGGGTACTTGTACGTTATGATAGAAAGAGTGGTGAGGAAGTAGGTATACAGCCTAAGGAAAGAAAAGGAGAGAATGGATACAGATGGAATTGGGATGCACCACTTCAAGTAAGCAACCACAAGTCTGGACGTCTGTATTTTGCAGCCAATAAATTATTTAGAAGTGATGACTATGGCAATAACTGGACAGTATTAGGTGATGATTTGACACGTCAGATTAATAGAAATGAACTTAAGATAATGGACAAAGTGTGGAGCATAGATGCAGTCGCTAAGAATAGATCTACTTCTCCATATGGAACCATAGTGGCTTTCTCAGAATCACCAGTAGATGAAAATTTGTTGGTGGTAGGTACTGATGATGGACTAATCCAGATATCATCTAATGGCGGTGAAGAATGGAGAAAAATCGAGAACATCTCTGGCGTACCTAAAAATACTTATGTCAATATGGTCTACTGTTCTCAGCACGATGCGAATGTGATCTATGCCGCCTTCAATAATCATAAGTATGGTGACTTCAAGCCATACATCTACAAGAGTAATAATAAAGGAGCTACATGGACTAAGATCAGTAATAACCTGCCAGAAAGAGGTAGTGTCTATAGTATAGAGGAAGACCATGTGGATAAAGGATTGATTTTTTGTGGGACAGAATTCGGTGTATTTTTCAGCAGCAATGGCGGCAGTCATTGGAGACAACTTAAGGCTGGTGTGCCTACGATAGCTGTAAGAGATTTAGCGATTCAGAGAAGAGAGAATGATTTGGTGCTAGGTACTTTCGGTAGAGGATTTTATGTGCTGGATGATTATACATCTTTGAGAAATATAGGGGATGGCAAGATCGGGGAGATGGCACAAATATATCCAATTAGAGACGCATATATGTATGAGGCGAGTACACCCTTAGGCGTGCCTGGAAAGGCCTTTCAAGGGGATGGGTTCTACGCTGGAGAAAATCTAGAACCTGCGGTACTGATAGATTATTATTATCCGGAAAGCTTTAAGTCGAAGAAAAAGCAAAGACAAAAAGAGCAGAAAGATGATAAGAAAGCCACGGCTTACCCAAGTTATGATGAATTAAAAGCTGAGGCGCTTGAAGTAGAGCCACAACTTCTATTTACAATCAAGAACGCCGATGGTGATATCGTGAGAAAGTTAACGGCTAAGCCGAAGAAAGGCATGCATAGATTGAAGTGGGATATGCGCTATGCGACGACGTCTCCTGTCGATTTATCTAGACCTAGTTTTTATAACCCATTTGCGGGCAGAGACAGAGGGACTTTTGTAAGTCCTGGAGAATATACTGTCAGCTTAGCTAAATATGAAAATGGTGTCTTAGAAGATGTCGCTGAGCAGATGTCATTTACCATTGTACCATTAGATAACAGAGTCTTGCCTGCAACAGATACAAAAGCCAAAGAAACATTCCAGAGAGACTTGGCTGAGTTATCTAGAAAAGTTCAGGGCGCAGGATTGATGCTATCAGAATTAGATAATAAGATGCGTCACATAAAAGTGGCCATCAATCGCATCCCAGCGCCGTCGGCTGATTTGCTGTCGGAGTATAATGCACTGAATCTAAAGTCACGAGAACTAAGAACCGCTATGTATGGTGATAATATTAAGACCAGATTAGATATAGATCAGCCCCCGACGCCAGCAGGTAGACTTGGGTGGTTGGGTTACGAGCAAAGCGGAAGTACTTCGGATCCGACTGGCACGCATTTGATGAGTTTTAATATAGCCAAAGAAGAGTTTGGGCCATTGTTAGATCAGTTGAAATCGCTGATAAAAAATGACTTAGAGTCATTGGAGTCAAAGCTGGAGTCTGCAGATGCGCCATATACACCTGGCCGTGCGATAAAGATGATAGAGTGAGTCTACTGAATATATTTATAGAAAAGCCCTTGCAGAATTGTTAGGGCTTTTTTTTGTAGTTGGGCACCAAAAACATAACTCATAAAAAAACCGCTAGAGAATAATTATCTGCTAGCGGTTTTGTGATTCTATTTAGTGTGTATCACACTATAATTTGACAAACTTTTGCGTGTGCCTTATTATTTCTCCTT
>CAZIMH010000007.1:0-26498 GCA_964540155.1 uncultured Saprospiraceae bacterium | reverse complement strand
TAAGCGTTAGATAATGAGTTCCTTTGGTATAATTCTGATTGTATGAATGAATTAACCTTCCGCTATTATCATAGAATTCCCATTTTACATCACCAGGTTTTCCTATCTCTACGGATATCTTTGTCGTCTCTACCCATGGATTAGGAATTACTGCCAGAATTTTATTCTCGAAATTGTCTTGTCTAAATTCCAATTCTAATGGAACAACATCTCTATATCCACGATAGGCTTCTGTAGACGTTAACGATGATCCAAGGCGCAGGTAATCAGAAATTTCAACTTCTCTATTAGACTTCATTTCTATTATAAATAGTGGGTCATCACTGTCATAATCATTTGTCTCTAAATCTGCGAACATAAATGTAATAATTCCCTTTTCTACTTGATCCATATTAAACTCCAGTTCATTCATACCACTAGTCATAGGTTGAATAGAATTAATCTCTATTAGTCCAGAATCGAACTCTAAAGTCCCTTGCCATCCACTTATGTTCTCATAATTGCTAGCATATACGGGCACTTTTACACTCTCATTGGACTTCAAGGTTAATGCTGGCAACTCTAGTATCAGTGGCCATCTCTGTGATTTAAAATCTGACACCGAACCATTTAGTGAACTAACTGCTGTACCATCTACGTCTCCGATTTTGACCCCTATGAAATCTGCCGTCACATCTCCAGTCATGTTATGGATTTGCATAGACTCCATACCCTCGTCATTCCAAGGATTGGTATTATCCATAAACTCATGAGAAGAATCTATAAATCTCCAACTCTCATTTTCTGGAAATTCTTGATATATACCCAGAATGAGTTTTCTAAGTTCCACAAGGTCAGTGGCATTTACATTATGACTATTATTAATATCCGCTGCTATCAACTGATACGGACTTTCTATTCTTTGGAGGCCTAGAATATGTCTTTGCATATGAATTAAATCCAAGGTATTAACCCCGTTGCCATGCCCTTCATTCTTACTCGGTAATACCTCATAAGCTTCTGCAGTAGGCATTTGCTGGAAAGCATAGTTACCCTCTGCATCTGTATGTGTAGATGGCACATCATTGGCTATCGTGACTTCTACGTTCTCTATACTTTCATAATACTCTGTAAATATTTCTCCAGACACAGAAAACATATTAGTAGAAGGCGTACAAGTCATATCTGGCACAACGGTAATCTGTGCAATACAAAAATCTGATACACCTGTGACTGCATCAGTCACCCATAACTCTATAGATAAGTCCCCTTGCTGCACACAAGTAAATGTTCTGATTACATCTGTAACATCAGCACTAAAACTCACTTGTAATGGATTATTACAGGTGGAATAACTACCTACATCAATCATAGACGGTTCTAAGGTAGCTTGTCCATCCACCAATGGTAAGGGCATGCCATTCATACATACAGGAATAGGTGCCTTGGTATTCTGAACCAATAACCCTTGTGTCTCGCTAGAAGTTAAACCACAGGCTGTTGTTGCTGTCCATTCGATATTATATGTACCTGCAGAAAAGACACCTGTCAGTACGTTATCATTGCCTGAGGCAAACACAGTCCCTCCTAAATCTCTCACTGTATAAGTCCATACAAGCCCGTCCTGACATACGTTAGGCGCTGTGACAGAGACAGAGACATCTGAATTGACACAGTCTCCAGTGTTAGACGAAAATATTATTGGGTCAGCCCTGAGTATAATATTAGGTGCTGTGGTGCTGCTAATTGTGATTACTTGATCTTGTGGGATTTCAAATATGGCAAAGGTTCCATTAGTTTGATTACACCAATCTATCACTGCCCAGTGTCTGGTGATGGTCATGCATCCACCTTGTCCCGTTACTACGTCATTAAAATCAACGCCTAGTAGAGCACAATGGTCATCTACAGTAGGAAATGTAGGTACACCAAATGGAGGATCTAAATTACTCGGTGCCAGATCTACGACTGAGCATCTTCCAGAATCCACTAAGTCTAGGTCCACTGGCCATACGATATCACTTGCCTGAAAAGGATCCATATCTGTTACCGTAATATTCTGTTTGCAAGTAATACCCGAAGTGACACCATTTCTAATAATGTCAAAACTTCTGACGACCTCACCATTACCGCACTGGTCCAAATCTGATGAAACAGTTTCCTGTGCTACATACATCTGTGCACAGTTATCAGTAATTGCTGGCTCTCCAAAAGCTAAGGTCAAATTATCTAGAACAATCGTCTCTCTACAATCGACAGTAAAATCTTTAGGACAAGTTATCTGCGGTGCTGTCTCATCTTGCACTTCGACCATAACCATACAATCGCTAAAGTTGCCACCTAGATCAAACACTCTATATACAACCATTATTTCTAGTCCCTCATCAGCACAATCAAAATCGACATAGGGGCCAAAATTCAAATTGCTAAAGTCACCGGGGACAGGCATCAGGCTCACTTGCATCATGCCTATACCACACTCATCCCAGCTACCATCATCAAAGACGGCGGCAGGCACTCTTGCTGTACCAACATCATTGAGTGAAACGGTAGTTGTTCGTTCACAAATAGCAACTGGCTCTGTCAAATCTCTGACTGTAACCATCACCTGACAAGAGGAAGCATTTCCACAATTGTCACTGACTTCATAAGTGACTGCGTTGGTGCCTACTTGGAGATTAACTTCACCGCCATTTGTCTCTATGAATCCTAAATCTTGACTTATTCTAAATCTATATCCATTGCCGCAAGCATCAGTAGGACTGACAGGTGGCACTGTAACTTGTCCACCACAGTTATCATCAGTCGTTACCGTAAAATCAGGTGGGCAGTCAAATTCTGGTGCGACATCATCTACGACTTCTATGAGTTGGGAGCTGGGTCCTGCCACCAATTCAGATCCGCAAAACCATTCAAGCACTTCCCACGTTCTTATGACCTGACGCCTACATCCATCGCCTGGAATCAATGCATCATTAAACAACACAATACCATTGCAAGCTGACGGCACATCACCAGGCACGAGCACCACACCATCTGGCGTCACTATTGTAGCACCGGTGTTAGGAATAAATGGTGTACCACTTCCAGTACCAGATCCTGTAGAGTTACAAAATCCTAAATTGGTAAAGACACCTACTGGGCTGCACACAAAAGGTACACCTATCGTATTCATCACACTTTGATTGTCTATAGAAGTAGATACCCACGGTAGGGGTATACCGTTATCATCAAAAATAAATTGGTCAGTAGCGCTGCATGAGATTGTCACTGTACCACTCGGTAGCTGCAGGTTATCTAAATCTGGTCTGCGCAAAGATATGTTCTGTACACAACTTGCCGTATTACCGTTATCATCAGTAGCTATATATGTCCTTACTACAAATTGGGTGAAATCTGGGTCACAACTCGGCGCACTCTCTCTCACCTCTTCTGCCAGAAATATCCTGAAAGCAGCATCTATACATTCACCACCACCTGTAACTGCTGGGGGAGGCAAAAGGTCTAATGCGCCACATGACAGAGTCAAATCTGTCGGACATTCTATGATGGGGAGCAATTTATATTCTACTAGAATATTGCCTTGGCAAGAAACCGAACAATTGGGGTCAGTGCTTGTAAGACTATACGTCAGATTCTGATTTAAAAGAACCTCTGTGACTGTAGTAGAGCCAATCGCGTCACCACTTTCGTCTGTGAGTGCCAGTGAAAAAGTTCCTGCTGGACCTGATACAATTAGCATTTCAGGCGTAACAGTCGCTTCACAATTCTCATTGAGACTAAGATTGACTTGGGAATGGCAAATTATATCACACTGACCAGAGGCGGACACAGCTAGTATACAACCTAGTATTATAGGTAGTAAACTTTTGAGCGCAAATCTATATTTCATAGTTGCACACAAGTGATTAAGTAGACCATAGGGTCCACTGAGGGTAAATCGGTAATCGGACATGAGTAATATTTAAGTGTTATTCCACCTCATGATACTTTAACCATGTGGCATGACACTGTTTTTGGGAAGTTTACCTCATCTACGTCACAAAGAATTTGGGATCCTTTGGTACTAACAAAGCAAACTGAACTACAAACATATTACATTTTTTGTTAATATGTTATTTTTAACATACACTTCCAATAGCCACCTATTCATTAAAAAATGCCGAATCTCCTAATGGAGATCCGGCGGTTGCTAACAAATATATCATGTGGCTCTAGAGCCTTTATATCACTCAAGAAGCATCATCTTACTTTCACTACTTTGTCCATCTGATATTAGTCGGATATAGATAAGTCCTGATGCATTCAAGTCATTACGGTTTATCTCTAAACTGTTTTTTCCTATGTTAAAGACACTTACAATCTGATGCAGCAGTCTTCCACTGGCATCGTAGAATTCTATCCTAGTTTCACTATCAGTCACTGTCTCGAAGTCTATAGTGGTTCTGTTATACCACGGATTAGGGCTTACTGAAAGTAAACTTGCTGTCTCTATATCTGCATCCTTGGAGTTCCCCATCGGAATAACATCTAGAGTTTCAGAATAGGCTTCTGCAGATAGCTGTGCCGAACTTAGACTCAGTAGATTTTGCGTATTACTTATAGGTCTCTTCACTTGAGCAATTACTTGGAATAATACATCACCGTTAGTATATGATTCTGGTAATTCATTACTGTACGACATTGTCATCCACCCTTCACGTTGTTTTTCGATATTAGCATTCGCTCCACTAAGTGATGCTATAGCGTGTGGCACGATTTCTATTATCTCTAAAGCAGATTCATCAAATGTGATTGTACCCTGCCATCCAAGAATTTCTTTATAATCTGTAGAGCTTACATTGATTTCAATTATATCGCCTGATTGTGCGGTTAATTGCTCCGCATTAAAATCAAATATAGATCGCTTACCTGTATGTGAATTATCATCTAGCGAGAATACTGAATTATCGACATCACCAATTTTGACGCCTATAAAGTCAATGGCCATATTATCTACCAATTCTGGAATGAAGTATTCTTCAGGCATTTGATTCAGCCATGGATTAGATGAATCATCAAAAACAAAATCTGATCTTACAAATCTCCAGCTATCATTGTCTGGAAATTCTGTATAAGTACCGAGTACCATCTTACGCAATTCTACCAAGTCCAATCCATTGACTTTCTGATCATTATTGATATCCGCTGCGATTAACTTATATGGAGAATCCAATCGGTCTATACCAAGAATATGTCTTTGTATACGTATTAAGTCTATCGTGTTGACTCCCTGTGCATCATTAATATCTTTGGCTGCTTGTAAAGTGTACGACCCTCCGCTCATCATATCATCGAAGGCATACTCTCCATTCTGATTAGTAACATCAGTAAAGGTGGTGCCTTCTAATACTACTTCTACACCTTCTATAGAACTCGCTAGTTCAGTCATGACTACGCCTTCGATCGTAACATCTTGCATACCTAAGAAATCACATAGTCCTCGCGGATCTCTTACTTCCACTATTCCTGAACAAAATGCCTGAGCACCACTCACTATATCAGTGGCATATAAATTGATTCGTTGTACGCCTGTTTGGGCACAATTAAATACAATATTATTATCTGTAATATCTTCCGAGAAACTCAGGAGGAAATCTCCACCACAGCCAGGATAACTACCCCCATCTATATCTGCCGCCCAGATTCTTACTCCTGGAGAATCAGGTAATCCATCTCCGTCATGATCAAATTCATTGATACTTACGCTGATACCACTTAGACATAACGGTGTAGGTGCACCTTCTGCTAAAATTCTTAAGAACTGCTGATCTCTGGCTACATTGCCGCAACGGTCACTGACTGACCAGAATATACGATACTGGCCTACAGGAAACTTACCTGTTATAAAAGGCACATCTCCGACTACTATGGTATCCCCTGTGGCGACATCTTCTATTCTATATGACCACAAAAGAAAATCATCACAATCATCTACTGCACTACGCTGTATATCTACCTGCCCAGATTCGCAATCTCCATTCTGAGTAGTCAACTCTACATCTAATGCTGGATTCATTACTGGCGCAGTGGAACTTCTAAGACTTATGATTTGTGGTGTAGGACTTACAAAAGTTTCTATCCCATCAGACGTGCCACACCAATTTATCACTGTCCAGACTCTCTTGACGACAAGGCATTCGGTGCTTTGTGGGTTGAATGAAAATGGCTGATCTTCAAACTCCACTGCGAGTAAGGCACAAGTTTTATTTGTAAATCGTGGTACTGCATTATCTCCCAGGTCAGCTGGCTCTACATCCTCTAAGTCACATCGGCTAATCACATTTATATCATCAGGCCAGATAATGTCATCTGCTGTAAAAGGATTAGGATTCACAAAATTAATGAGCTGCGTACAAGAAGATGTCGGATTGCCATCTGCGCCTATCGTCTGAATTCTTCTGGTCATCACACCTGCGCCACACTGATTGAAATCATCTTCTATTATCTCAAACAGAGGTCTATCACCGCAATTATCTTGAACATTTGCAAATCCAAAAACAGGACCTAGATTGTCAAGCGAATAAGAGGCATTGCAATCTACTGTTACCGACGGCGGGCAAGTAATGATTGGTGTTGTCTTATCTTGAACGACTACATATACCTGACATCCATTTATGTTACCACTATTATCTATAACTCTAAAATCAAGTAACACTTCAGGCTGGAAGGCATCCTCACAACAGAAGGTCGCCATGTCTGACCACACATCAGTCCCAACGCCACAGGCATTACTAAGTCTTCTTACTTGTATAGAATCTATACCACAATCGTCAAAACTCCCATTATCGAAAATCTCAGCAGGCACCTTCGTTACGCCGTTCACGTCATTTCTCAGAGAGACAATTTTCCCATCCTCACAGAGGGCTACTGGATTTATTTTATCTATAACATTTATCATAACTGTGCATGAGTCCACATTGTCACACCGGTCTCTTGCAATATAGGTCACTTCATTATCCCCACCTATCATTAACTGATTACCTCCATTAGCATCAATGACTTTACCACCTACTTCTATAGTCACTGTCACATCAGGATCACATACATCCTGTACATCCGCAGCTAATAGATCCACATCTACTTCGCAGCCAGAGTTGAGTTCTATTACTTGGTTTTGTGGACAGGTAATCTTAGGCGCTGTATCATCTATGATTACTATGGATTGAAGTGAACTGACAGAGATTTCCTCTCCACAATGCCACTGAACAAATTCCCAGTTTCTAAAAATCTTTCTACTGCATTCATTGGCAAATGGAATTTCAGTATCACTAAATATCAAACCAGCGCCACAAAAGAATCCAACACTTGGGTCATTGACATCTCTAAATTGGAATGGTGACAGAGAATCTCCAGTAGATTCTACTATCAGTCCACCGCCTTGTGGAAATAATGGTATTCCATATACCAAGCTAGAATCCAAGAATGGACCACCTGCCATAGTGCCTGAGCCTGTACCAGACCCTGTGCTGCTATTTCCTAACACACCAACAGTCGGACAGAAATAAGGTGTTACAGAAGTAGACGTGCAGAGAAATGGGACACCATAAAGAGACAATGAATCATTCACTGGGTCTTGAAAGAAGAATGGTATTAAAGTACCATTTTCATCAAAAGTCACTCTAGAGTCACTACATGAAAAAGTAGTTTCACCAGGGAAAATTATATTATTGACATCGATTCTTCGTAGGAAGATATTCTGTGTACAATTACCCGAATTACCGAATTTGTCTACCGCACGAAAAGTCCTAATAACCTGAGACTGATAATCAGGATCACAATCAAGACCTACATGCTGCTCATCAATCAATGAGATAGATACTGAAGCACATAAATCTACTGGTTGCACTATTTCTAAAAAGTTCAAAGCTGCGCAGTCTACAATGGTATCTTGTGGGCAGGCTATTTGTGGACCTAGTTTATACTCCACTTTAACCTCTCCCCAACAAGAGTTACCACAATCCGCTTCAGTAACTCTAAAGAATAGTGTTTGGTCTATGTGGTCAAAAGTCATCAATGCATAAGGTATCGGATTATTATGGACATCGAACAGCTCTGCGGAATAACACAGAGAATCTGCTACGGTAATTCCTTTAGCACCCATACTTGGAATGAATTCTGTTACACATCCTATTCCTAGTGAAACATTGACTTTGGCTCTACAACTGATGTGACAATGACCATCACATTGTGCTGATAGATTCTGTGGCAATGAGAAAAGCATGAATAGCAATATGCTTATAACTGCATGAGAATAATTCATGATAAATTTACTTGTTTGTTAGCAATAGTATCCTGATAGTATCTTATCGATACATATCCTGACACTTTCTTAATGTCGATTCAAAAGGGGATAGTGGAAAATCAGTGTGGGCTATATCACAGAGATTGTGTCTCTATGTTTTCTATTAGAATGTATGGTACAATCCAGCTTTTTAAGATGTGACTTTGCACTTGCAAAGTCACATCAACTATCATGACATTAATCCTAATTATCTATTAAGTAATTTAATAGAGTATCATTTTGTACTTGGAACTTTTAGACCCTACAGTCATCCGCACATATACGAATCCTGAGGCACCTAAATCATCTCTAGTAATTTTCAGAGAGTTATTCCCTGGATGGTAGGTATCGTTATGAGTATATAGGAGCCTACCGTTCATATCGAAGAAATCGAATCTTACCTCACTCTCGCTTTGAATCACGAAATTGACATTAGTTCTTTCTTTCCATGGATTAGGTGAGACTGATAATATATCTGCTGACGTTCCCTTCACTGACTCTATGCTAAGTGGGTAGGAATTCAGGTGCTCATCATATGCTTCTACGCTGGTCACTCTTGATGTCAATTCAAGCAAATGCTCATTGGTAGAAATATCTTGTTTAGCCAAAATTCTTATGGTGAATAACTCAGCTTTCTTCTCAACACTTTCTTCTACAATATGACTCATGGACATCCATCCGTCATCTTGTTTGTCTAGGTAAAATTCCGAATCGTTATCATCGCCATTTGTATGCTGAATTGTAAGCACTTCAAATTTCGCAGGATCAAATTCAAGTGTTCCTTGTAAGCCAATGATATCATTTTCTGAGCTGACGATAAGTTCTCCTATTTCTCCAGTCAAAATAGGCTGGTTACTTATGGTAATAGAATAGTTTTCTGAAGCATCTCCTTGTACACCTAATGCAGAATTATCTACATCACCAATCTTAACTCCTATGAAATCAAGAAACATGTTCTCACTCAAATTTCGAATCGCATATGATTCATCAAAAGGTGTAAGCCATGGATTGGTATTATCAGGAAATACAAATTCCTTAGACACAAATCTCCAACTATCATTCTGTGGGAACTCAGTGTACAGACCTAAAATAAACTTCCTTAATTCAACTAAATCAACACCATCTATAGTACCACTGTTATTGATATCCGCTGCGATTAATTTATAAGGACTATCTAATCTATCTAATCCCAAAATGTGTCGTTGGATTCTAATTAAATCTATAGTGTTTACTCCCTCACCATCACGATAATCCATTTCTGGTTTCACGCTATAACTACCTCCTAAAGGCATATCTTCAAAAGCGTAGAGACCAAGGTCATCTGTAATTTCAGTTCTGGCAGCATCATCTAACGATACTTCTACGCCTACTATCTCAATAGATTGTTCCGTCAATACCTGTCCTGAAACAGCTACCCTAAGTGCATCAGGACAAGTCCCTGCATCTTGGATATCTACAAATGCCAAACAAAAATCCTGCGCACCTGTCACTACATCTGTAACCCAAAGCTGTATTGTTTGTCTGCCAATATCTGTGCAGTCATAGATAACAAACCGATCCGTCGTATCTGATGAGAAGCTAAATGCTATACCATTATTACATCCAGGAAAACTACCGGCATTAAAATCTTCTGCCCATATCTCTACCTGCTCAGTATCTATTTGTCCGTCACCATTAGAGTCATGCCCTACTAGACTTACACTCAGACCATTATGACAAATTGGTGTTGGTGCTTTGGTACTTATAATCTGTAATGGTTGCAAGTCCGTATCGCTATTTCCACAATTGTCAGATACAACCCATTCTATCGTGTAGCTACCTACAGGAAATCGACCTGTAACTCTGTTGGTATTACCTGAAGCGACTGCCATCCCATTATTATTGTTTCTGACAACATAACTGAAGGATAATACAGGGGTACAATCATCTATGGCATTTCTCTCTACCAATATCTCACCACTTTCACAGTTACCCCCTTGAGTCTCAATTGTTATCTCAGATGTTCCATCAAAGACTGGTGGCGTATTATTGAATATTTTTATAATCTGTGGTCTGTCAAATTCAAAGCTCGAGAATGTACCTCCTGCACTGTTACACCAATCTACCACTCTCCATGTTCTACGAATTACAGCACACTCACCAGATAGTGGATCTGCTGAAAATATTTCATCTGTGAAATCAAATCCTAACATAGCACATTGGCCATCAGCGACTGTAAACCTTGGATAGGCATTCAGCGGAGGCAAAAGGTCAGGATGTAAATCCCCTGCTGTACATCTATCGTTCACTTCAAAATCCAACGGCAGTTCTACATCACTAAGAACAAAAGGATTATTATTCGTGATTGTAATAGTCTGCTTACAAGATCTTAATACATTATCGTTGGCATCTCTAAGAGAGAATGTTCGCTCTATAGATCCTACCCCACATTGACTAACGTTATCGTCTATATTTACAGTTGGCAGTTGAGTAGCAGCACAATTGCCATCTATTTCAGCTGTACCGAATGTGGCGCCTAGGTTAGCCAAACTATATGGTTCTGCGCAATCTATTACTGCATCTGCTGGACAAGTCAATCCAGGAACAGTTTTGTCTTGCACTTCTACTCTAACCCAACACTGACCAGAATTGCCTTCTTTATCTGTAACTCTTAGCATGACATCCACTAATTGGTTGGCATCTACACAACAGAAATCGACATAGTTATTAAATCTACTGAAATCAACAATAAAGCCTGAAGTCCCTGTATAAAAGCCTGGCCCTACCTCTACTAATATCTCTACATCTGAAACTATGTGAACATTGACATTATCATCATTGACATAAGCCGTTTGTATACCATGTGGCTTTACAAAATTGAAATAATATCTATCGAATGTTCCTGGTTCAACTGTTCTAATATATTCAGCGTAAGGTGGATTATTAATATCAACAACAGAGACAAACGAAATACCTTCATCGCTTACATCTATATTGTACAAACCTCTATATTGTTCGAACTCTATACCTGGAGAAACCAACCCATTAAATTCAAGTGAATTAGGTGTCACTCCTAACCAATCTTCTGCAGAAAGTTCTATAGAACCCGTCCCTCCTCCACTAGATGGAGCAGATGACTGATAGGTACTTCTTATACTTATATCTGATCCAAATGTGACACCAGGTTCACAAGGATTATCGGGTCTGAATACTTCTAATCTATCTATACCACAATCATCGAAACTGCCGTTGTCAAAAACTTCTGCGGGGGCTCTGGTTGTGTTGCTTGTTGTTAAGGCAATTACCTTATCTCTCTCACATATAGCCACTGGCTGATTCATATCTCTGACAGTAAATGTGGTTTGGCAAGAAGCTAAATTTCCACAATTATCACTTGCTGTATAAGTAAGAATATTTAACCCTTTATTCAGATCTACTATCCCACCATCAGTGTTGATAGCACCTCCAGGAAAATTAATTCGCACATCTATACTGTTACCACATTCGTCAGTAGGATTAGCCGCTGGCAGTAGTACCTGAGCACCACAATTGCTTGAAGTAGATACTATCTGATCTGGCGGACAAGAAATGACCGGAGGTATATCATCTACGATCTCTATAATCTGAGAACCTGTTATTTGTAGCTCAGTATTACACCACCATTCGAACACTTCGAAAGTTCTTATAATCTTTCTACGGCAACCATCACTAGGGAATTCTATATCCGTAAATAAAACCGCAGCGCTACAGAATATATTTGTAGCAGATTGAGGTATAAATTCTGTTTCGAAAGGCATATCCGGGTCTCCAGTCTCAACTATAATCACTGCCCCACCTTGAGGTATCAGAGGAATGCCTGATGTCCCAGAACCTGTCAAAGGACATATCAAACCTGATGGAAAATTTGGAGAACAAAGAATCGGCACACCTACACCTGTACCCGACCCTGTCAACGGCTGAGTAAAAAATGGAAACGGCACACCATCTGCGTTAAATTGCACTAGGGTATCGCTACAAGAAATAGTAGCTGGACCAGGAAATATTATATCATCTAAAGGCAGTCGCTCCAGCAAAACTCTGTGTGAGCAAGTATCTGTATTGCCAAATTCGTCTACGGCCTGAAAAGTTCTAACTATCGCTCCTTGGTATCTATCGTCACAAGGCATTGGGGTAGACACTTCACTAACTAATTGTACATTAAATGCAGCACAACTACCTGTCGCAGGTGGCACCTCCAAAAAGTCAACTGCATTACAAAGAACAGTCAAGTCTGGTGGACAAGTAATCTGCGGAGGCAATTTAAACTCTACTGTAATATCTCCCCAGCACGAATTTCCACATTCTTGCTCTGTGACTCTATAGGTAAGCGTCTCATTGAGAAAATTAAAGTCTACAATATTATTTGGCACTAGATTATTGTGCTCATCAAATACTTGTACAGTGTAACAAGGACTGCCTGGCGTGACACCTATACCTCCCATCTGAGGAGTAATTTCTGCCATACAAGTTTCGTCCAGAGATAAATTTATCTGGCCTGCGCACTGTACATCACAATCTGTAGAACATTGTGAATAACCGACGTCGGGTAGACATAGTAGTATACATATGCATATAGCATATGCAAGGGTTATAGAATACTTCATGATAGTTATATTCGTTAGCAATTAATATGTATCTGCCCATAGACTTCAACCTATGAGTAGAACTATCTTAAAAAGGATAAACCTTATTAATAAACAATCTTGAAATAGTCACCTAAGTGGGAGGATAGCCTGAAATAGGCTGTAAGAGATTGACCCTAAAAGTTCAAAATACGTTAGCACACGTACCCGAACAGGTCATTTATATGTTTCCGTTAACTCCTAAATAAATGAACTATTTAGGCTCTATAAGGTAGGTTGGTGGTGGCTTAGCACTAAACCACTTCACAATGATAGGAACATATTAAAGAAAATCAAAATATATAACGAATTATTTTTAATAGACTTATGATAGAGAGAAATCATAAGCAAACACTACTCAAACAAACGACCCATCTTGGCTTGCTCAAAATACATGCCTTCCATGGCCATTAGTTCTGAGTGAGTTCCTTGTTCTATAACCTGTCCATCTTTCATCACATATATACAGTCTGCATCCAAAATGGTACTCAGACGATGTGCTATAATTATACTGGTTCTATCTTTCATCAGCACATCTAAGGCTTCTTGTACCTTTCTCTCAGAATGTGCATCTAAGGCTGAGGTAGCTTCATCTAATAAGAGTATCTCAGGATCACTTAGAATAGCTCTTGCTATAGCTAACCTCTGACGCTGGCCACCAGACAATTTTACGCCACGTTCTCCTATCATGGTGTCAAAGCCTTCAGGAAACTGTTGTATAAATTCAAGACAATTAGCTTTTCTCGCTGCTTCTACAACCTCCTCATCTGTCGCCCCGATTCTACCATACTTTATATTATCCCTGATACTCTCTGCGAACAAGACGACTTCTTGAGGTACTAATGAAATTCGTTTTCTATACTGGCGAAGCTCCTCATCAGATATGGAAGACCCATCCAAGGTGATTTCTCCTTGTTGGATATGATAGAATCTTAAGATAAGTTGGAAAACGGTGGACTTCCCTACGCCACTAGGTCCCACCAAGGCGACAGTCTTATTCTTCTCTACGTTTATAGTAAAATCATCTAGAATCTGAGATTCAGGTCTGGATGGATAGGCAAAGCGTACTTTATCAAAACGAATACCGCCACCTACTGGCTGTGCTGATGCGGCATGCGCATTCGTGGATAAATTCACTTCTGGCTCCAGTGCTATAATTTCCTTTATGCGTTCTGTAGCGCCTACTGCCCCAAATAATTCTGTTGTGAAATTTCCTAATCCAGCAATAGCCCCACCTATAATACCAGTGAACGTAGAGAACGAAACCAATTGGCCCGCAGTCATATTGCCATTCTGCACCATCGTAGCACCCATGAAAATGATAAAACACATTGCACCAAAAAAGATTGTCATGATAAACATGGAAAACCATGCTCTTGACTTCGCATATTTCATGGCGACTGTTACTACCTCTCCAATAGACTTGTCATACTTGCTCACCTCGAAATCCTCATTTGCAAAAGACTTTACAACCTGTATGCCTTGTACTGACTCCCCTAATATCTTATTTGATTCAGCCAGTAACTTCTGTCTCTCCTTAGATAGCTTTCTGATAACTCTAGCAAAAACCATCGCTATCACCACCACCAGAGGGATGGTCAATAACATTATAAGTGAAAGTTTCGGCGCAGTCCACACTAGAAAACCAATACCCACAATTAGGGTGATAATCTGTCTGAAGAATTCTATTAGTGTAATAGAAAAGATGCTGTATAACTTACCTACATCTCCACTGACTCTAGAAATAAGCTCACCACTATTATTTTCTTCGAAGAAAGTAATCGGTAGTGAAATGAGTTTACCGAAGACTTCTTTTCTTACATCTGCAATGCCATTCTCACTCACTTGAGCGGTAAATACAACTCTGAGGTAGGAGATAATACCTTGGACTAACAGAATCCCCACAAGCACCTTGCCTACCAAAGTCACAGAAATATCCATTTCTGACTTTCCTTGTGCCACGTCTATCATGAGCCCAATGACATAAAATATGGCGTAGAATGAAAAGGTGGATATGAAGACCAAAGCTAAGGAGGCGAAAAAGTACCACTTGTACGGTCTGATGTATTCAAATATCTTAAGGGTCTTAAGGAAACTCTCCTTATTCAATTTGACTTTTGCCCGCTCATCACTGGAATCTTGATTAGAATATGTATTGTGTCGTCGAGCCATTAATAACCGATATAAAAGGTAGGCAAAGCTATCTGTTTATAGTTAGCAAATTGAAAATGAATGAAAGAATTAGTCCTAAATCTGATTACACTCATCGAAATTATATAGATAAACGCCGAGTCGCCTGAATTCAGGGCAGCTAATTATTGTTGGAATTAATAGATTATTTGATACAAAGTTCTAAAACGGGGCAATTATCAATAGATCTCTAGAATAATCTACTAACAAAAAAGCAGCGTCATGAAAAGAATGTATAATCCATACACATCAGGAAATCGACCGAGAACGTTTTTTAGGCCAATTTGGAAAGGTAGTAAAGATGATGTGAGAAAGAAGGACCGTAGAAAATTTGACCCAAATTGGAATAAAAAATCAAAGCCTAAAAGAGCTTAAACTACTTGACTCAAAAAAAGAGATTCCCATTTAAATGAGAATCTCTTTATACTTTTACTTTAAAGACTAGCTTATCAAGATTTTATCCTAGTGGATAGAAGAATTGCTCTGAAACTATCTTGCCGTCTGCGACTCTAAATACACACACCTCTTCATCTACTTTACGTGGTTGACCTTTCATGGTAATATCCATTTTCATAGAAGCGGTAAAGTGATTTCCTGCAACTATGGGGCCTTCGATTTCTACACCATGGAACTCTTCTACCATTTGATTCCAGTGTTGTGATTTCATCGTAATCGCTTCCATCCCTTCTACACGTTCTGGAAAACCTTCGGCACCTTTCATTTCTAAGCTGACACAATTCTCAGCATATAATTCAGATTGAGCTTTATCCCATTGTCCTGTTCGGCAGTATTCTGCCCATTTGTTAGCTACATCTTTCGTTGTCATATTACTACTTTTAATTAGCAGAAAATTACGAATTTAGGAGGGTTCCTTGTTTCCTATTCTCTGATTGTTTCCCCAGAAAATGTGTTAAAGGTCTATCTTTGCCTATCGCACATGGCTTTTAAAATCATATCCAAATACAGCCCTACTGGTGACCAGCCTCAAGCTATCAAACAGCTAGTGGAAGGTGTCAACAGACAAGAGCCCTCCCAAGTACTGTTAGGTGTCACCGGATCTGGGAAGACATTTACCATCGCGAATGTTATAGAGCAAGTCAAAAAACCTACACTTGTCCTTACACACAATAAGACACTTACAGCCCAGCTGTATGGTGAATTGCAGGACTTTTTTCCAGATAATGCTGTGGAGTATTTTGTATCCTACTATGATTATTATCAGCCCGAAGCGTATATCTCAGTATCAGATACCTACATAGAAAAGGACTTACAGATTAATGAGGAAATAGATAAGCTCAGACTGAGAGCCACTTCGAACCTACTTTCAGGAAGACGGGATATTATCATCGTCGCCTCTGTGTCTTGCATCTTTGGTATGGGTAATCCTGAAGATTACGCCGCTGGGATTATACGACTGCAGCAAGGTCAAAAGATGGCCAGAAATCAATTCCTGTACAAGTTGGTAGAGATTCTATACAATCGTACTGAGAGAGAATTTACAAGAAGCACATTTAGAGTAAGAGGAGATACCGTCGATATCAATCTTCCGTATGTAAATTTTGGATATCGGATTACTTTTTTTGGAGATGAGATTGAAACTATAGAATCCCTAGAAGTAGAAACAGGAAAAAGGATCGGAAAACTAGAGCATGCTGCCATATTTCCAGCCAATCTATATGTCGCTCCAAAGGACAGGTTCAATGAAATAATAAGGGATATAGAAGATGAGCTCTTTGATCATGAGAAGTTTTTTGAAAGAGAAGGTCGTTTTATCGAAGCCAAGAGAATCAAGGAACGAGTCACTTTTGACTTAGAAATGATGAGAGAGCTGGGTTATTGCAATGGGATAGAAAACTACTCCAGATTCTTTGATGGTCGTGTGCCAGGGACCAGGCCATTCTGCCTTCTAGATTACTTCCCAGATGATTACCTACTGGTCATAGATGAGAGTCATGTCACCCTACCACAGGTAAGGGGAATGTGGGGCGGGGATAGAGCCAGAAAACTAAATCTCGTGAATTTTGGTTTTAGATTACCTTCTGCACTGGACAACAGACCACTTAATTTCTCAGAATTCGAAAAACTGACTAATCAGGTAATTTATGTAAGCGCCACACCTGGTGATTACGAACTGGAACAGACGGAAGGTCTGATTGTAGAGCAGATTGTGAGACCTACTGGTTTGCTAGACCCGCCTATAGAAGTAAGGCCTAGTATCAATCAGATAGATGACTTGCTAGATGAAATAGATCTGCGTATCAAAGCTGAAGAACGTGTCCTTGTCACTACACTCACAAAAAGAATGGCAGAAGAACTGACCAAGTATCTGGTCAAATTGGATATCAAAGTCCGATACATCCATTCTGAAGTAGATACGCTAGATCGTGTGGAGATTATCAGAGATCTTAGGCTGGGTGTTTTTGATGTCTTAGTAGGTGTTAACTTACTAAGAGAAGGCCTTGATTTACCGGAGGTTTCCTTGGTAGCAGTAATAGATGCTGATAAAGAGGGGTTTCTGAGAAATAATCGCTCATTGACACAGACGGCTGGACGGGCAGCCCGTAATTCTAACGGAAGAGTCATATTCTATGCTGACAAGATTACTAAAAGTATGCAACACACCATAGATGAGACCAATAGAAGGCGTCGCATCCAGATTGCACACAATGAAAAACATGGTATTACACCGACTACAATCAATAAGACCAAGGAAGAAATACTAGCTTCTAAATCCATCCTGGACATCAGAGGAAATAAAAAGCAAGCATACATAGAGCCAGATGAAGCCAATCTAGCTGCTGACCCAGTCATAGCCTATATGAGCAAGGACCAATTGGATAAGCTCATTATGGAAACAGAACGTAAGATGAAAAAAGCGGCTAAAGAACTCGACTTTATTACCGCTGCACAGTACAGGGATGAACTATTTGCCCTTAAAAAGAAGAAAAAAGCGGCTGTATAGCCTTATTTCATTGAATCTTCCAATTCTTGTCTACTAGATAACATGACTTGTCGATATCTACCGTTAATTATATGATAATGGGATAGACAATAGCAACAATTAGTCTTATTTTACAATTTAGTATATCAAGAAAACTAATCATCTAATTTTCTCAGAAGTATGAGTTTTGATTCATTTACAGCCAATATCAAATACTTATTGATTATAGCAGGCTTATTGTCTTTTTCAGACGTAGAAAGCCAGGAGGTCAGACTAAAAAATGGGTCTTTTGAAGATATTCCACGTCGAGGGGGTTTCGATTTCTCCGGAAATAGGACTTCTGCACCAAAGGGATGGTTTGATTGTGGCGCGATTCAGTTTCCAAATCATACGCCACCTGATATACATAAAGGTGGGACTAGCTTCTGGGAAAATGAAATTGCAACCCATGATGGCAAGACTTATCTGACTATGGTCGTTAGAGAAGATGACTCCTACGAGTCTATCTCTCAAAAATTGACTGGAACCCTAAAAGGTGGAAAATGCTACCAGTTCTCCATATATCTAGCGCAGTCTCCAACGTACTTAAGTGGCACAAAGAGAACTGGAAATGAGATTAAGCTAAACTTCAAACAACCAACAGTCTTAAGAGTCTGGGGTGGAAAAGTCACCTGCAATCAAAGTCAGTTATTGGCAGAATCCGAGGCAGTAGATCACGAAGAATGGAAAGAGTATAAGTTTGTTTTGGAGCCCAATGATGATTATCAGGTTATTACTCTGGAGGCTTTTTACAAAACACCCGTGCTTTTTGGCTATAATGGCCATATATGTCTAGACAATGCATCTCATTTTAGATTAGTAGACTGCGATCAGCCTGAAGTGCTTGTGGCAGAGGTAGAGAAAGAGGAGCGCGAAAAAGTGATAGTCCCGCTTCACAAACGGACTAAGAAAAGAGATACAGAGGTCTATGTTCGTCCTTCTAAAGAGGCCAATACGGACACCGTTGTATTCAAGAAAAAGAAAATTCTTGATCTGGATCGGAGCAATATGAAGTTGGGTCTGACTATCAAATTAAAGAAACTCCACTTTGATGCAGATAAGAGTGATATCTCAGTCACTTCATTCGACGTGCTCAATGAAATAACAGAATTTCTAAAGCAAAATCCTGAGTTAACTATAGAGGTCGGTGGACATACTAATAATAATCCTCCAGATTACTATTGTGATAGCCTATCCACAGTCAGAGCAAAATCTGTCGCAGATTTCATAACAGGCAGTGGGATAGAAGATGGCAGAGTGACTTATAAAGGATACGGTAAAAGGCACCCTATAGCCACAAATAAAACCTCCAGGGGAAGAAAAACGAATCAAAGAGTCCAAATAAAGATTACTGGACTGGATTATAATATGAAAGAGGAAGAAGAGAGCGGCAAGGGATGATTGTGCTGCGCTGAGCTAATGGCAACATATTTGATTAGAATAATGTGAGTTTTACAATGTCAGGTTATCATAACCTGAGACAATGCCCTCACTTTTACTAATCTAAGAATGTATACTATGGACGCCAGCAAGCGAACAGGTGAGATTGCACGCGGTGAAACAATATTACTATATGAAACATCAGCCAGTACTGGTATAAAAGCAAATGATATGAAATGGAAAGGATTAATATTAGTGGGTCTACTTCTAAGCAGTGTTTTAGTTTGGGCTGTATACCCTACAGGAGACTCTAAAGATAAGGAGAGCCTTATCATGGATGCGGTGCTCAATTACTTAGATGCTTTGCATTTCAATCCGCTGGATATCAATGATGAATTTTCAGTACAAGCCTTTGACTCTTATATAGAAGCCATTGATCCAGGAAAGCGATTTCTATTACAATCAGAAATAGATCAACTAAGTATATACAAGGATAAGATAGACGATCAGATAAAACTGAAGCAATTCGACCTATTCGAGGCTTCCCTAGAATTGATAGAAAACTCAAGGGTAAGAGCCAAGAAAATCTATAAAGAGATAACGGCTAACGATATAGCAAAGATAGATGAGAGCTTTGTCGAGTTAGATAGAGACAAAAGACCTTTCGCTTCTAATGAAGCAGAACTCAAAGACCTCTGGGAACAGCTGATCAAGCATGATTATAATAATCGTCTGAAATCTGAGCTGAAGGAAAAAGAAGATAAAGAAATGGCTGAAGAAAAGGATAATCTAACTAAGCCTGATCAGCCCCAAGTGTTGAACGTAGAGGAAGCGGATAAGGAAGAAGATGAGGAGCCAAAGACCGAAGCAGAGATAAGAGCAGATATCACTGACAAGATCAAGGACAGCTACAAAGATTGGTTTAAGAGACTGAATCAAGACAAGCGTTCTGATAGATTCGAAACATTTGTGAATACAATTACACATGTCTTTGACCCGCATACTGATTATTATAATCCAAAGGAAAAGGAAGACTTCGATATTAGAATGGGCGGGAAGCTAGAAGGTATAGGTGCTAGACTCCAGACCGATGGGGACTATACTAAAGTAAGCTCTATCATACCTGGAGGTCCTGCATGGAAAGGCAAAGAACTAGGCGTAGATGATTTGATTACAGCCGTTACTCAGAAAGGAGAAGAGCCTATAGATATCACGGGGATGAGATTGGATGATGTCGTCGCTAAGATTAGAGGAAAGAAAGGGACAGTTGTTATTCTTACTGTGAAGAAAGTAGATGGCACAATGGCTGATGTAGAAATTGAAAGAGATGAAGTGATTATAGATGAAGGATTCGCGAGATCGCTACAATTAGATGTACCTGATGTTATAGAGAATGTAGGTTATATCAAGTTGCCTAGATTCTATTCTTCATTCGAGAAGGACGATGGCAATTCTTGTGCAAAGGATGTAGCCAAAGAAATAGAAAAGCTAAAAGACCAAAAGGTAAATGGGATAATACTTGACCTGAGAAATAATGGTGGGGGCTCTCTACAGGATGTTGTAGAAATGTCTGGACTCTTCATAGAAGATGGCCCTATCGTCCAAGTCAAGCCAAGAAACAAACCTGCTTACGTATACGAGGATGAAGATGATCAGTCTAGATATAATGGCCCTCTTATCGTGATGGTGAACCAGTTTAGTGCTTCAGCTTCGGAGATACTTGCAGCTGCACTCCAGGATTACGAAAGAGCAATCATTGTAGGAAGTACTTCTACCTTCGGAAAAGGTACGGTGCAGAGATTCGTAGACTTGGACAGAGCAGTGAGAGACCAGAATGATTTAAAGCCTTTAGGTAATCTCAAAATCACCATGCAGAAATTTTACAGAGTCAATGGTGGTTCTACTCAGCTTAAAGGTGTAGAGCCAGATATCATATTCCCTGACAACTTTCACTTCATAGAGACAGGTGAGAAGGACTACGATCACGCCATGGCTTGGTCAGAAATCAAACCAATAAAGTACGACCAAAGAGTGTATGATCTTCCAAGTGTAGAATCACTGAAAACTAAGAGTGAAATGAGAATGGAAGGGAATGATGATTTTGGGCAGGTACTCGAAAACGCTAGGAGATTAAAAAAGAATAGAGATATCACTAAGATTCCTCTAGACTTCGAATCATTTAGTAACTACATAGACGGCAGAGAAGAAGAGGCTGATAAATTTGATGGCCTATTTGAGAGAACTGTAGAGACACTAAAGATTAAAAATTTAGAAATAGACAAAGCATATATCGAGAGCGACGAATCTAGAATAGCTAGAAACGATGACTGGTTAGAGAATGTAAGCAAGGACTTCTACTTAGAAGAGACGATGCATATTCTTAGTGACATGGTATCCATGAATAATCAGTCCTATACCAACAAAAAGTAAAATATCACATCAATTAAGAGGGGGCTATCTCGTTAGAGGTGGCCTCTTTTTTTTGTCATATCTAGAATTATTTATCTTAATTTAATGTAATTTCTTACGCCAATTGTCAGACTGCAAATCTTTATGAGAACACTAATTTTCCTTTTTCTAATTGCACATAGTCTAGTTGGGCAACCTAATGATGATTTTCATCAAAAGATTGTTGCTGCCGATAAGTATCAAGATTCTAATTCGATTAACAAATACAATGCATTTGACTTTTCCAAAATTTGGACAAAAACGAAAGAAGCCAGTGTATATGGTATTATAGGGAAAGACCATACACGGATAAGAATCAAAATACTTTCAGCAGGTCGTGACAGTTTTGATTTGAACAAATATATCATAACAGGGAAGTCGAATGTTTATGGTAATGTTTGTGATTTCACTGGTACTATTACCATTGATACCATTAAAGAAGTGAAAACTTTTCATTATGGTGTAGATAGTCTATATGCCGATAAAGGCATCAGTGCTCAAGGGATTTTAATAGCCAGCTATGACTTCAGAGAAAATCAGGAACAAGTACACAGCGGATTATTTCAGGGAATACTCTATTCTAAATGGCATCTAGATTCTAAAAATCAAATCCAATATGATGATATAGAATCTGTTGCTGATGGCTACATGAACAATGCTTTTGTAGGCACTTGGAAGAATTATTCAAATGGAAATGTAAAATTATGTAACTGGGCAGATTTCAGAGTGCCGAACCCGAACCCCGATTTTGATGTTGGTGTAGGTGATTTTTCACCTAGTAAAAAGTATTATGATAAAGGATGGAAGTATTATCAAAATGCATGGGGGCAAAGAGATTCTACTGCAATAGAATACGAACTACGAGAATGGTGGAAATAAAACAGCAATAAAAAAGAGGCTGCACTTTCTTAAAAGTAGCCTCTTTTTTATGTTTTTACCTTTTACTCTATTTACTAACAACAACTTTCTGTACACGTTCTACCCTGCCTTCTAATAGAAATGAAATAAAATACATCCCATCGGGTAATTCAGCAACTGGTACATTCGTCTGGGATGAGGTTATTATTCCTGCAGAAATTAGGCTTCCCTCAATATTCCTAAGTTCATAGCCAAGAGTCCTGTTATCTGTCCTATCTAATTCTATTGAAATTTGGGAGGCTGTGGGATTGGGGTATACTGCTATCTCAGTCAGATTTAAATCCTCAGTACTGCTCGGAACGCCTATAGGATTGGCACTCCTAATTATTGGTGTACCAATTGTGGATACAAATAAGTAATTATCCCATGAGATATCCATTCCAGTTAGTTCAACTATGCCATTAATATTTGGTGTAATGTCACACCAAGACTCACCTTCGTCCTGAGTTAGCCAAATTTGCTTGTCATCTCGCAAATAAACATTGTCATTATTATCTACTAAAAATATCCGAGGATTAACAAATCCACTTGCTTCCAAATCCACAGGCCCTTCATTATAGGTTATGGTTTTTGAGTCTTCTTCATAAACGCCTAATTTATAATTTTCAAAATTTGACTCTAAGATGTATATCTTATTATTGCTAAATGAAGCTCGGATTGCTTCTATATCGAAATTAGAATTTGAACCTGTAATAGTATCGCCAAGTTCGTTAAATAGCGTCGTACTTTTTATAAACGAGCCACTAGTAAAAGACGAACTCTCAAGCGAATAAACTGTACCAGAGTTAGTAACAACTGTCATATCATGAATAGAGAAATCATTTTCTATAGGTGATTGAGACCATGTATCACCTGAATCTTCGGATTTGTAGATAAGTAGATTTTTATTATCCTCAGCAAAGGCATATAACCCTGATGCGTTCGCTTGATAACTTTGCGGAAATGGATCCACAAATTCTATCCAGTTCTCTCCTCCATCCCTTGACTGACAGCCGTTGAAATAAAAATCACCGTCTTCATCAAATAGGAAATCCTTCCAAACAAGGTCCCTAGCTTGAAGAAGTTCACAACGTTCCCCTGACTTAACCCATTCTCTGTCTGAAGATAAATACATAAACTCATCACAGTCATCACAAAAATTGCCTGTCGCTGCAACTTCATCTCTGGAAAATGCCACCACTCCACTGGCATAGCTATTCCCTACTAACTCAACTGATATATCCATCCAGTCGTCGCAGCCATTCGGAGAGTAATGATTATTGAATATTATGCCTTCTTCCCCATAGGCTAAAAACCCACCCAGTCTTTCATTCTCCAAACTGACTGTACATCTTTCTACCATCGTCTCTCCCCCATCAGTAAATGTGGTTAATACCTCACTAACAGTAATATGAAGATCCCCATTAGGTGAAAGCAATGGCTGCCCTATTCTGTTTCCAACATAATTAGACCAATTCACCCCATCATCAGAAAAACCATATTCCGTATACAGACGATTTAATCCTTCATCATAAAGCAGGTGTTCAGTAGTCTGCCTGTATGATGGATGTCTTTCTATCTCCATAGACAAGAGGGAATCTAAGACAATCAAATTGTCAAATATGAATACGTAATAATTATTTTCAGGTCCTCTGGACAGTCCAGACAGAAAGAAATTATTGCCACTCGCCAACTGAGTCTCGTACTGGAATCCATCTTCTAGATTATACACATTAATATCAGATGTGCCTTGAAAGGCAACATTTCCATTTTCCATAAATTGGATTCCCTGTATATCGATACCCGAAAAGATTAAATCAAGCGCTTGGGTCCCTTCATTAATAGCATAAAAACTTCCTGATGAAGCTAAGAACAGCGTTCCATCTTCATTCTCTGCTAGAATAGGGTCTTCGAATAGATTAAAATTTTCTTCTATTTCACTCAAAAAATCCCATGGCCCTTCAACATCTGAGGTTATATATAGGGACTGAGCAGCCACAGACCACCCTATTATTCTGTCATCACTCGTAACAAAAATGGCACGTGGATAATCATTAAAATGCGGGGTCATCTCTTCCCATTCTACTTTCTGAGAGTTGCCTTGTGTAGCTAATGAAAGAAAAATAAATAATGCTGAAAGTCTAAGGAGTAGGTTATTGTTATCCATGATCAATGATTTATTATAAGAAAAATTGAATTTAGCTATAACTATGATACTATAATTGTCGCTAGCGTTGCTTTCAATT
The DNA here is from genome assembly GCA_964540155.1 of uncultured Saprospiraceae bacterium. Taxonomy (GTDB): domain Bacteria; phylum Bacteroidota; class Bacteroidia; order Chitinophagales; family Saprospiraceae; genus RFSX01. The sequence continues at coordinate 1,415 of CAZIMH010000007.1, read as the reverse complement.
CAACTTATAAGAAATAAACCTTTCTATATGAGATGATATGGAATAAAAAAGGCCATCGTTCCCACGATGGCTCCACCAAAAAAGTTTTATCTAATTATATAAAACTCTATCTTTAAAAATTCCTACCTAAAAATTTGCAGAACTAAAATCCACGTCAAACTCAAAGCACCACACACTGAAACTATTCACATCATCAAAGGTCACGCCTTGTGGTAAGAAGAGATTTAGTGTTTCTCCTGTAAACCGTTGTCCATTTATAGTTTCACTAAGATTGACACCAACACCTCTGCCATAAATACCATCACGTCCTGCGTATATGCTAACATTAGGACCAGCACCATTATAGAAGAAATTAGAGATTTCTATTTCACAATCAGAAACTATACTTACCTGTCCACTTATTCCATAGATGTTCCCTTCAAAAAAATTACTGGTACGGCCTACCATTGCATGGCTAGATTCGCACTCTCTTGGTTCTGCTGCTTCATTGGCCTGTTCTACACCAGTTGTACAACTCAGTAATCCAAGGAGGACAAAAAGCGCACAGCTCATTAAATTTTTCATTTCGTATTATTTTAAAAAATTAAACAACCTAGATGTAATCATGTGCCCTGAATATGATTGAAGAAAGTTTACGGTTGCTTGTGGTTTGTCTAATATGCACGAAGTGGTGTCATGCAGACATTTTGAGCCACTTGTGGAGTAATACTGTTCTTGAGATAGAACATTTTAAGGATATCACAGAAATAAAGGGATGTTTTCAATGGTCGAATAAGCAAGCCTCTCCCAGATAATCTTCTATCCTTATGATATAGTTGCCCGCATCCAATCCTTGTAAGTTTATTTCATTAGAGTAGTCACTTAAGGATCCTATTTTGACAAATCGTCCTGTTATGCTATGAAGCTCATATTTTTAGTTTTCGAAAACAGGTTACTTGGATACAGCCTACAAAAAAAAAGCCCTCGCTTTCGCGAAGGCTTTCCTATATAAATTCGATTATACTTTATTTAGTATCTGTAATACTCAGGCTTATAAGGCCCCTCTTGCTTCACGCCGATATATTCAGCTTGCTTAGGCGTCAGCTCTTCTAGAACTACTCCTATTTTCTCTAAGTGTAATCTTGCTACTTTCTCATCCAAGTGCTTAGGTAACATGTATACTTTATTCTCATACTTGTCAGTGTTGTTCCAGATTTCTAACTGAGCCAATACCTGATTAGTAAATGAGTTAGACATAACGAATGAAGGGTGGCCAGTGGCGCAACCTAGATTTACCAGTCTTCCTTCTGCAAGCACGATTAGATCTTTACCATCTATAGTATACATATCTACTTGTGGCTTAATCTCTACTTTGCTATCTCCATGATTCTCATTTAACCAAGCCATGTTGATCTCATTATCGAAGTGACCTATGT
>CAZIMH010000006.1:0-26829 GCA_964540155.1 uncultured Saprospiraceae bacterium | reverse complement strand
GAGTACTCTTCTTATGTTTTCTAAATCTGATATATCCCATACTTGTAAACCGTCATAATAGTAGGAGCTAAACAGATAGTCACCATGGATAATTTGATTATGAGGAATTGAAAATGGACTTTCGTTGCCTGCATCTATAGTATCTAAGACGATTATGTCAGGTAACTGTGTGACATCCATCACCTTGAGATCCATATCATGGTCTTCATCAGCCAACACATAAGTACTGCCATCCTCTGTCAACCATCCTGAATGGTTGTAGCCTGATTGTGGATATTCTTCGGGTTCCAAAGAACTCAGTAAGATGGGGTTAGCCGGGTCAGCAAAATCAGCTATAACAAAACCTTCTGGTCCACAATTGAGATAGGCCGTGTCATTTCTGACGAAGGCATCATGTACTTGAGTGAGTGCAAAACTCTCTATAGTCCTGAAATCCTGAATAGCTTGAGGATTGAGAGGGTCAGACAAATCAAATAATCTTAACGGAGTAAAAGGAAGGGTAGCCCCAGCTGATATACAACTATACATTATAGCCGCACTGGTGTCTATGAATATATTATGACTACGTCTGATTAATTCTTGAGAATCATAGACTACGGTTACTGAATCAGGTAATGTAGATAAATCCATTATCTGTAGCGTGGATCCTGCACCTTCATCGGCTACTGCGTAGAGATAGCCATTGAAATCGTGATAATCTCTGTGGATAATTTCTGGGCTTGCTACCTGACCGGGAATCATAAAGAGTTCTTGAAGATCTTCTTGGGGCTCAGTGACATCAAAAAAGTGTGTACCTAAGGTAGACCCAATGATTGCATATTCTCTTCCATCCTGCGCTATCCCCCATATTTCGTTGTATGCATTGTTAAATCTGGATGAACCTGGTATGGTGGGATCAAACCATCGTCCAAGTAAGGTGCCTTCTACAACCTGAGCAGAAGTATCACTATTTATTGCCACCAGAAAACTTAACAGCAAGAAGAGTAATGTTCGACTTTTAAGCATGATTATCATTTATGCTGTAAAAGTAATTGTAATTAAACTTAGAATGACCATTTACTTTCTCACCTGGTATATTCTCGGACGAATTAGCTTCTCAGAATGACGTTAACGAATTAATGGATTTGTATAACTATCTTTGCGTTTGGAAAAATCCAGAGGTTTCTGTAGCCATCTAAATGATTGGCAGGCATCTTGTAATTTTTTTCCTTTTACTACTAATGTTACATTAATTACTAAACAATAATTTGGGCACTATGAAACTTAAAAAAGTACATGCTCTTGAAAAGAAAGCATCAGAGGTATGGATTGTATCTCCAGACCTTCATTACGATACAGAAAATGATGTCTTCAAGAATATTGTCAAGCACAATCTTCACAAAGGAAAGAAATACAGATATATTGTACCAGCTACAACCTCGGTCAATAAGCACATTACAATGTATCAGAAGGATCAGACGATTCCAAAAGATTTGACGGACGAGATGTTTCTAATATTACAGCCATCAGAATTCAACCCTTTTCTGAATGAGTTAGCTATCTATAATCCTAAAAGTAAATCACCTATCGCCTGTCTTTCTGTATGGAAAGATTGTGACTCTGATGATGAAGTTATTAAAGTAGATGCTAAAATGACCAAAGTGCTTATCTCTAAGTTTAAGAGCATATGGAAGAAGTACAAGCGTACTAATCCATAGATATAAATCTTAAGGGGTTATAGCTTATTCTAAAGGCTATAATCCCTTTACCATGAGCCACCACCGCCTCCAAAACCACCTCCTGCGCCACCACTGAATCCACCGCCACCACTACCAGATCCTGAGCTAGCAGGTACGCTGTTAAATACCGATTTGATTTCAGGTACATTGAAATCAGAATAGAAGTGGCTCCCTGATTTCTGTCCTTGCACTCCATAATAAGGGTGCATAGAATGATAACCAAACCAATAGGGATCTGAGGTATCAAATTCCTTCAGTTTATTTGTCCATTCCTTATCTACTCCCAAGGCTATTGCATATGGATAGATGCCGTGGAGATAATTTGGGTCTTTCTTCAGTAGCCGACTAATAACACTAGGGTCACTATTCTTTAAATGCTGCTTTAATCCTTCCAGATGGTTATGAAGCTTGATGCCGGCTTGGCTCAATTTCGGTCTCCAGAAGTGTATAGTGAATATAGTAAGAGCAAGGACTATCAAGGCGATTCCTGCCAACAAATCTTGCATAACACCGATCATCAAAATCCCACCTATTATACCCAATACACCTAATAGCAGCAGCCACCCACTATGGAATAATCGGCGCTCTCGTTCGTCATACAATTGTTCATCTATAATTTTCTCCTTCAGCATTCGGGATACACTCGCAAGCGGGTGATATATTTTCTCTTTTAGTTTAGACAACTCTATGTAGTTGCCAGTTGCAAAAATGGAATCAAATACTTTATGCTGATAATCAGGACTATCAGCAGGAAGCGACGCCACTTTTTCAAAATACGTTGTGTCTACTCCCTTGATGACCTTCAAATATCCCTTATTGCCCCAATAGGGTAGAAGGGCTATCAAGTCCTCCGTATTCACCCTCCTGTCATGATAGGCCCCTACAAGTGCAGGAGAAAATCCTTCGGGTGGATGATATTGGTCTTTTATATTTTCTGATAAGCCCTCTTCTCGCTTTCTATTCTGTATGAATGAAGCCAGTAATCCAAATAAAACTGTTATTGGCAGGACCCACCCTTTCTTCTTAGAGGATTCCGCCCAACTATAAGGGTTGACTGCAGGCTGAAGATAATCCACTGGTAATCTCATAGCAAAAGTCACATTACCCTGCGCAGGAATCGTGGTCAAAGAAGCGCCTGCAGCACTATGCCCATAGGATTCCATGGAGACGTGTTTGTTGCGTTCACCAGATTTCCCAGTCATCATGAGTATGTCTTCATCTCTGATGTCCAAGTCCGTGGGCCATGAAATCTTATAAGTTAAGTTATCAATGGAGGTGTCCCAGTCTGTTATCAGATTGTACTGAAAAGCAATATGGTCCACTTCGAAGATAAAGGTGTTGTCCAGTTTGTATTCTATTTCATAGGTACGCTTCCCTGTAATCCATTTGTCTTCTTTTCCGATTCTGATAACGTTGTTATTGCCTTCGGACAACATCTTATGTTTATGGTCTTTCACGGCTACATCAGATAGTTTTACACGCTGACGTTCGCCATTGATTGTGTAATACTTAGGCACATTTCTAAAGATGCCACGTCTCTTTTCATTGAAAGTGACTGAGATGACTTCTTTTATATCTATATGACCTTGATTACTGATTTGTATGTCAATATCATATGAATCGATGGTGTAGTCTTGAGCAATTAAGTTGGCACTAAGAGATAGCACGGCCAGAGATACCAAGAGATATTTCATGCTAGTAAGATTTAATTCTGGTGGAGAAAAAAGAGTAGATAAGCGAGACAAAGTCTCGCTTATCTGAGTTTTTGATTTGGATTAAGAGTCCAATCTTTTTTGTGTTTTGATTTGCTTATTTTTCTCTTTCATCGCTTCTCCTATTTGCTGAGAGGCTATAAATGAGGTGGTCATTTCAGAGAGCATGTCACTACCGGCATTAGGAGAATTAGGCATGAGAATCAGATTGCTATTCGTACTTTCTCCCATAGATTGTAAGGTATCATAGTGCTGGGTGACAACAATAAGCGCCGAGGCCTCTTGACTATTAATGCCGACGTTATTCAGCACCTCTACACTCTCTTCTAATCCTTTAGCTATCTCTCTTCTTTGGTCAGCGATACCTTGACCTTGTAGTCGCTTACTCTCGGCCTCGGCTTTTGCTTTTGCTACGATTCTTATCCTTTCTGCCTCCCCTTCATACTCCGCTGCTATTTTCTCTCTTTCGGCAGCATTGATACGATTCATCGCCTCTTTTACTTGAGGGTCAGGGTCTATATCTGTAACAAGCGCTCTCACGATTTTGTAACCATATTCATTCATCGCATCTTGAAGTTCATTTTTGATGGCATTGGCCACGTCATCCTTTTTGACAAAGACATCATCGAGTTTCATTTTAGGCACCTCTGCTCTCACTACGTCGAATACATAAGACGTGATCTGATCATGTGGATTTTCCAACATGTAGAAGGCTTCATAAACTGAATCATGGATGACAAGGAATTGGACAGACACTTTCAATCTCACAAATACATCATCGAAAGTCTTAGTTTCTACGTTGACATCTAATTGGTTTGTTTTAAGGTTGACGCGTCCTCTTACCTTATCTACTACAGGTATTTTGAAATGAAGACCGGCGCTTTTTACACTATGGAACTTACCCAGTCTTTCTATTATAGCTGCTGACTGTTGTTTTACAGTAAATAAACCAGAACTTATGATAATAAGTAATATGAATAGAAACGGAATGTAAGCAAGATATTCTGATGGCATTTTGTTAGTTTTTGATTCGTTTGATATACTATTCTGTTAACAAATGATTGTGTTAAGTTAATTCAAATATTGTTACTTATATCTACCAAAGCCGAATTAATCCCTACGAATGGCGTATAATTAGGGAATTAGATTGTCATTCTAATCTTGCTTTTTCTTCTGAGATAGATTGATTTTACTACAGCCAAACTACGAATTTCGTACCTTGGAGCCTTGTAATACCTGAATTTGAATAATCCAAAAAGTATCATTTTGACTTATAGATACATATACCTATCGATAGTGGCCCTCATGCTAGGAATAGCAGCCTGTATCGGCGATACTACAAGCAAAGGAAACGGCACAGTGCCCGCCCCTCAAGTAGCTAAAGCGAATACTTCCCAATCCTTGAATAATACCAAGAGTCAGACGGCTAACAGACCTACAGAAAACATGACTGTAAATATGGATGGGAAGAAGATTTCTCCCAATGCCGCAGTCCAGCGTGATGTAAGAGCCAATACAACACCCAAAGTGAACCTAAATGAAGTCAAGAAGCCAGTGCAACAAAAGGCGCCAAAACGTGCGCCGGACCAGGTGCCAGAAGGATCACTGCCATCTACTTGTGATTTGATTACAGCAGACTATGTGGCAGAAGTATTAGGAATGGTAGCTGCAAGAGACATTTTTGTAAAGGATGGCTCAGGGGCTAACCCGTATACGGCAGATTCGAGATCTTGCTTTTTCAAATGGGAACATAATGGCGAACCTAATGCTGGCTTGCTAGTACAGATACAGAGGAATTCATTTCCTGATGAATTCCCAGATTGGGCTTCATATTATATAAGCTCCAAGAAGCAGCAAGGAGATAAGCTACCGGATGAATCTGTCACCTATAGATATAAAGATTTTCCTGGTTTGGGTGTAGATGGTGCTTATAACTATGATTTGGCAAGATATATCTGGCGTACTAAATCTGGTTACATTTTAATGATCGCCTTCAATCTTCCTGCTTCTGCTGAGCCAGAACATCTGTTGTGGGCTGAAAAATTAGGCAAGGTTGTCAACAAGAACTTTGAAGCATTTCTAAAGAAGAAGAAATAAGCAAAGATGCTTAAGTCAATTAGAGTAGAGAATTACGCGATTATAGCTAATGTTCATCTTGATTTCGATGGGCAGCTGAATATCATTACAGGAGAGACAGGGGCTGGTAAGTCTATCTTATTAGGTGCACTGGGTCTGATAATGGGGCAGCGAGCTGATAGTAAGGTGCTATTGGATAAGAAGAGTAAATGTATAGTGGAAGCCGCATTTGCAGCCTATCCTAAGAGTGTGGATGGGATTCTGTCTGATAATGATCTGGATCAAGAAGAAGAACTAATAATCAGAAGAGAAATTGTGCCGAGTGGCCGATCCAGAGCTTTTATAAATGATACTCCCACTAATCTGGATGTCTTGCAGCGAATAAGTATGGAACTTATAGACCTTAACAAGCAATTTCAGATTACAGATATCCAGCGCAAAGACTTCCATCTAAATCTGGTGGATGCACTTGCAGGCACTGATAAGCTGCAGGACCAATACGTCAAACTCTTTTCTAAATGGCGATTGGCTCGAAAAGAGTTAGAAGAACAGAAGAAATTAGAAACTGATCAGCTGAAGGAGGTCGACTTCATGGAATTCCAATTAAATGAGTTTGTCAAAATAGGACTGACCGATGGTGAGCAAGAGACCTTAGAATCTGAAGCCACTGTGCTGGAGAAATCTGACGAGATTTCAGCCTTAATGCAAGAAACTAAGTACAAGCTAGCGGAGGGTGATGAAAGCACCAAGGAATTACTTCTGAGCCTTTCTAAAAAATGGGCAACATTCAATGGCGTAAATCCTCAGATATCTGAAGGCTACGAATTGTTAGAATCCATCCAAGAGAATATAATCAGCCTATCGGATATATCACAAAGCATTGCTGATAACGTAGACAGTGATCCTGTCAGACTATCAGAGATGAGAGCTAGATTAGATGGCATCTATTCCTTGCAAAAAAAGCATGGCGTACAGTCTATTATGCAACTCCTTGGTATTCAGACCGATCTAGAACAGAAATTAGCCAGCATCAATGGCCGTGAAGCCCACATAAAAGAACTGGAAGACCAAATAAGTGAGATGACAAATGAGCTGGAGAAGCTCGCGGACAAACTCACTAAGAAAAGGAAAAAGGTATTTAAGAATCTGGAAAACGAGGTCAACACAAAATTGGTGGCCTTGGCGATGGAAACAGCTGAGATAAAAGTCTCTCACCAGATAATGGAAGAGCTTAAATCTTACGGCAAAGACGATATCACTATTCTATTTAAAGCCAACAAAGGGTCCGATTTTCAGGAAATCAGAAAGGTGGCTTCAGGTGGTGAAACGTCACGACTTATGCTGAGCATCAAAGCGACTGTAGCAAAAGCAATGTCACTGCCTACAATGATATTCGATGAAATAGATACAGGGATTTCTGGAGAGGTTGCAGGTAAGATGGCTGCTATCCTTAAAGACCTCGCCGCTGATCATCAGATGATTTGCATTACCCATACGCCACAGATTGCTGCCAGAGCAGTAAAGCATTTCCATGTATACAAACAGGAAGAGAAGCATCGAACAGAGACGCATGTTAGAGTGCTGGAGGACAACGATAGAATCACTGAAATTGCTAAAATGCTCAGTGGAGACCCCCCTAGTACTTTTGCGCTAGACAATGCGAAAGATTTAATGACGACGCGTCAATTGTAGTTGAAAAACTATCTTTAGCATCCAAACCAACTTAGTCTTATGGCAAATAATTTATTGAAAGGAAAGAAAGGTATTATCTCTGGTGCATTAGATAGTGAGTCTATCGCATGGAAGATAGCCGAGAAAGCCCATGCAGAGGGCGCAGAGATTGTTCTTACTAATGCTCCAGTGGCACTGAGACTAGGTTCTATAAATGAACTGGCAGAAAAAACGTCCAGTATTGTAATCGCAGCTGATGCAACAAATACTGAGGATATCGATAATTTATTTGACCAAAGTCTAGAGCGGTTTGGTGGCAAAATGGATTTTGTGCTTCACTCCATAGGTATGTCTCTCAATGTGAGAAAAAAGCGAGATTATACAAATATCAAGTATGACTGGATGCAAAAGACGTTTGATATCTCAGCAATATCTTTTCATAAAATGATGCAATCTGCGTACAAGAAAGATGCGGTCAATGAGTGGGGAAGTATCGTCGGGCTTTCATATATAGCAGCACAAAGGACTTTTCCAGATTATAATGAAATGGCCGAATCCAAAGCATTATTAGAATCATTTGCCAGAAGCTTTGGCTACCATTGGGCAAAGAAGAACAAGGTTAGAGTCAATACGGTCAGTCAATCCCCTACCATGACTACAGCAGGGAAAGGTGTGAAAGGATTTCAAGAGTTCTTCTCCTATGCAGAAAAAATGTCGCCGATGGGAAATGCAAGTGCAGAGGCTTGTGCTGATTATTGCATCATGCTATTCTCAGACTACACAAAGTATGTTACGATGCAAAACCTATATCATGATGGTGGATTCTCCAATATGGGAATGGCACCTGAATTACTAGAAGCGTAATTATGTTCTGGAAAAAGAAGAAACCTCAATACCATTCGCCACAAATCACTGATGACAATTTCAATGAAATTGTAGCCAAGTCAAAGATTCCGGTTCTATTGGATTTCTATGCAGACTGGTGTGGACCATGTAAGGTTCTAGGTCCTATCATAGATGAATTATCAGAAGAATACCAAGACAGAGCACTCGTAGCTAAAGTTAATACCCAAGTCAACCCTCAACTAAGTGCTTACTTTAAAATCAAATCAATACCTACGATGATCATAATTCATCACGGTGCCTTAAGAGAGAGATTCCAAGGTTTGATTCCAAAGCCTAATCTAGAAGAAATTCTGGAAGAGTACATTCGAGGCGACCATGATCAGATGCAGTCTGAGGAAGAAGAATAGCGATACTTCTAGACTGAATTTTTAGTATATGACTTTTGACTTTGAGTACTAGTTTGACCCATCCCGACCTTCCCTTAAAAGGGAAGGAGTAAAGTCCCCTTTTAAGGGGTTAAGGGTCAAAAATGAGAGGTGTCCTTCAAAAATCTGTTAGATTTCTCTTAGTACCTAAAAGCGATATGCATATTTTATTATTTACCCTTCATACTCATTAACTTTTACTTCTAGACTGATCAGAGCATCATACACTGTGTGATTTAACCCTCTTGCCGTCTATTCAGTGTTAAATTTTGGGTTTAACATCTATAAAACGTCCAATCTAGGGGATAGATAGTTTCAGAGTCTTACGAAACATTGATATTATGAATATTTATAATATATATTGTTCTGATTAATAGCACAACTATAACCACTTTTACCCCAAGTTCCTGATTTTAATGAAAGATATATTATCAATATTAGTATGCTTATCAATAGCCTGGACGATCCAGAGCCAAATCTATACAGATATGGCTATGGATACCACCATGACTTTTGAAGAGATAGTGAAGGACGCTGAGGCTTATTTTGATATTCATGGTAGAGGTCAACATACCGGATATAAAGCTTTCAAAAGATGGGAATATCGGATGAAGAGATGTCTGGACGAAAGGGGTTCACTAATCACTAATGCCAGATCTTACAGAGCTCATCTAAAATGGAAAAAAGAGAAAGCCGCTGATGTTGTCAGATCATCTCCTCAGAATAACTGGGTAGAGTTAGGACCTGTGGAGACAACTATAACTCATGGCTGGTCATCACATATAGGCAGAATTACCTCTGTAGCAATAGATGAAAACAATTCAAACCATATACTTGTAGGTTCACCTACGGGTGGGATATGGAAGTCTGAAGATGGCGGTGCCAGTTGGCTTCCCATCTTTGATGACCAATTGATACTAGAGATTTTCTCCTTGGCCATCAGCCCATATAATTCTAATACTTACTTTGCAGGTACCCGTGGTGGGGGATTAATGAAATCTACTGACGCTGGACAAAGCTGGTATGTAACTAATGGTATCAATTCCAGTACCAATATCATAGATATAGCTATATCACCTACCAATCCAAATGTTTGTTTGGCTATCAATTTGGGAGGAAATATATTTCACTCATTTGATGCTGGTGAAAGCTGGATAGTGTCCTATCTCCATAACCAAACGATGTATGATATCGAATTCAGGCCTCTGGATGGTAATCATGTCTATGCTTCAGGTCAGGGTATAATATTGCATTCTTCGGATCAAGGCTGGTCATGGACTGAGCTGACAGGTGATTGGCAGAATCACACGTATGTAAACCCGATCATGCTGGCCGTAACGGAAGATGATCCCGATTATCTTTATGCACTAGAAGCAAATAATGGTGGATTTGGTGCTGTGTATCGATCAGTGGACAATGGAGGCAGTTTCTCTGTTATGTCAGATGATAGTGCTAATAACAATAACATCATGGGCTATGATCTCAATTTCAATGGAGGTCAAGCACCAAGAGATATGGATATTGCCGTCAATCCAAATGATAAGAACGAAGTACATGTCGGGGGAATAATGACTTTTAGGTCATTTGATGGCGCGGCCACTTGGGAACAAACATCCCATTGGTTACACACCAATCCTTTGCCATTCATACATGCTGATGTAGATCAGATAATTTATTTACCTGGTAAGATTTATTTCGCGACTGATGGCGGTTTATTTACCTCTGACGATAGTGCCACAAGTTTTGTGGATTTGTCTACAGGATTGGGTATTCGACAATTCTATAGGATAGATATCAGTGAAGATGGCACCCTCATAGCTGGCGGAAGTCAGGATAATGGTACTGGCAGATATACACCTACTGGTGGTTGGCTTAACTTTGTAGGAGCTGATGGAATGGAACCTCTAATTGACAGAGATAACAAGGACACGATATATGGATCTGTGCAGTATGGCACCTTGTATAGAACCTCAGATGGCGGTCAGACTTTGGATGGAGGCTTATCTCAGACTCCCGGTTTTGGAGAGTGGGTAACGCCGCTTGTTGCTGATCCATTAGATCATTCTACAATCTATCAGGCTAAATCACAACTGTACAAGTCATCTAATGCGATAGCTTCTTGGGAAGCTATTTCAAATTTTAATACTAATAATCCTTTTGATACCTTGATCCAAGAGGTAGCCATTTCTCCTTTGGATAACCAGCTCATCTTTGCTGCATTCGAAGAAAAACTCTATAAGACAACGGATGGAGGTGATAGCTGGACTGATGTCTCTCCGGCCTTCCCTTTTTCTAATATAAATTATATTACCCTGCATCCCCATGATACCAATTGGATAGCAATGACCCTTTCAGGAACGAGCGATAGAATCGTTCAGAGTACTGATGGTGGTCAGAGCTGGACCAGCCTCATGAGCGGTCTGCCTGACACAGGAGCAGAAGCAGTGCTGTATGAAGGCGGGCCTCAGAATGGTATTTATGTGACCATGAGTACAGGTGTTTATTATAAGAGTAGTGTCTATCCTACATGGGAAGCTATTGCTAATAATTTACCTACTGTATTGGTGACAGAACTGGCTTATAATGGCTGTGATTTGTATGCAGCAAGTTTTGGAAGAGGGCTGTGGCAAACGAGCTTATTGGATGACACCCAATTATATGCCGATTTAGATGGAGATGGTTTTGGCGATGAAAGTGTGAGTGCACCCTATTGTTCAGCTCCTAACAATTATATATTGGCAGGCGGGGATTGTGATGACACTGATCCACAAGTCACTATAGAGGTAAGTTGGTACCAAGACTTGGATGGAGATGGCTTTGGTAACCCTGCGGTTGATATCATTGCCTGTAGTCCACCTGCTGGTTACGTTGCAGATAATACAGATTGTGTGGATTCAGATTCAGGTGTATATCCTGGCGCAGTGGAGTTATGTGATGACTTAGATAATAACTGTGATGGTGTGATAGACGAACAGTGTATTGAGTGCGATGGGGACATATTATTTGTACAGTCTGCAGTCGATGACAGTTATCATGCCGGTAGCACCTTATATTCTACAGCACAATTGGATAACGTCAGTTCTAGATTATTTACGGCTGGTAATACAATAGAATTGCTTCCTGGTTTTGAAGTGACTAGTGGGGTAGAGTTTGAGGCCATTATCGAACCCTGCTATAATGGAGTTACGCCACTTAATGCCAATTTCAAAGATGAACTGTTCGTCATGGAGAGTGAAATCTACAATCGAATGAAAACAGGAGAATTGGTTAATGTAAAAGTTGTCAATGACTTTAGTGGAAGAGTAGAAACAGTCATCTATTCCAAAGGAAAGATAGACCTAGCCGTTGTACTTAAACAGCTCGACCTGGGTCAATTTGTCATCTACATAGAATCAGAGTCCATTAATTGGAATAGGACTTTTTCAGTTATGGCCTAAGCGATTATTGTCCAGATCTGATACGGTTTGCGACTGCTGGATCGCCTTTGAATCCTAAACTCTCGCTGGTTCCTAAATCCTGTCTAGCTGCGGCAACATTTTTCTGATTATAAAAGACTTTGGCCCTTTCAAAGTAATAAATGCCTTTCCGCCCATTCATTCCTATCGCTCTATTAATAGCTTCCATAGCCTGAGGTGCCTCTGACCTGAAGTTGTGCAGTCGCGCTTTCTCATACCACATATCTGGGAAGTTAGGTTTCAGTGCCAGATACCTATCTATGTCTGCCAAGGCATTGGCATGGTCACCCGCCTGGTTATATATCACAGAACGGTTGAGATAAATATTGGCAAAAGTGGGATCTATTTTCTCTGCTTGATTTAGATTTTTCAGTGAGTTTTGCATGTCACCCAGCTTGGCGTAAGTCGCTCCTCTGTTTACCACAAATTCTACATCTGTAGGCTTGAGTTCGATGGCCTTGTTATAATTGTAGAGTGCCTTAAGCAGTGAGTCTTTTTGATTGAAATTGAAATATAATCTGGCCACAGAATTATAAGGATCTGGGTCATTAGGTTTTAACCTGATTCGCTTGGCATAGTCTCTAAGCGCTAACTGAACTTGACCTGTGTCTCTGTAGTGATTAGCCCTATTGCCCCATGGCAAGGTTGAATTCTCATAGTATTTCAATACATGTGTCCAAAGCGAAGCACTGTCTTTCCAGATTTTATTTTGCTCGAAAGTCATAAAGGCAAACCCAAGAATCACCAAACTAGATCCGACGAGACCCACCATTTTAAGTTTAGGTTTTTTTGTGATGAGTTCATTGAGATAGTAGGCCATGATAAAGAATAAACCTATGTAAGCGATGTAGGTAAATCTATCCGCAATAAAGCCTTGCCCAGCACCGAGTATCTGGAGTAGCATAAAGACATTAGCGATAAAGAAAGCGATACCAAAGAACCATGTTTTCCACTTCTTAACATAGGCAAACCATAGCCCTGCTGCTGTCAGTATAAAAGTCAATATCGATGCGTAGAACATAGGGTTTAAAGACGCAGGATAAGGGTACAAAGGAGAAAGTCTATAAGGAATTAACGCTTTGATATAGTAGACTCCCAGCGAATATGATCCAATGAATAACCTGGTAATACCTGTATATGCTTGTTCTTCTATAGACCCCTGTGCCTTGAGGGTCATGATATTGACGACACCTATGATTAATGACCCTATGAAGTAAGGCCACTTAGATAAGATGCTATTGAAAGTTATTTTACTATTCTTAGACAAATAATAATCTACCAGTATCATCGATATTGGTAAGAATACAGCCTGGATTTTAGATAACAAGGATAGGATGAACAACACCAAGATTAGCGTATTTCTTCCTATACTGAATCCATCTTGCTTGCCTTTTATATATTGGAATAAAGCTGCTAGATAAAAGACCCCAAAGAGTACGTCTTTACGTTCTGTGACCCAAGCCACAGACTCTACCCTCATAGGATGCACACCAAATAGCAAGGCGAAGAATACAGCGCCCCAAAGCCCTAACTTCAGTCGTATTCCTATCCAAAAAACAAACATGACACATAAAACATGCAGTAGGATATTATTTAAGTGTCTAACATATGGTCTATTCTTGGGTGAGACCATTCGTTCTTCCAAAGCAAATGTCCATATGGTCAATGGATTGTAATTACCTATGACGTCTGATTGGAAGATTTCAGCAGAATTGGACCAGAAGGTGGTCTTATTTACCGTGGTGACCAGTTCGTTTTCGTAGAAGTTTTTGTCATCATCCCAGTTGACGTATAGATTATCCAAAGAAGGGAGGAAGGAAATAGCGACAAAAATCAGAAGGCCGAGTAAAACACCATAAGTCTTTGGGTCTCTCTTTGGCTTGTTTTTGACCGACTTTGCTGCTGCTTCTTGTTCCTTTAGTTTTTTTTCCTTTAGTGCTTGCTTTTTCTTCTTTTTGGAGCCCATAATCCGTGAATACTAATTACTTACATATATAAAATAATTAAATGTAATCAGTTTTTAACGAATTAGCGTACTTATGGTAGAAATAGAGTTGAGTAAAGGGCAAAAAAAATGGTCCGATGCAGAAGCATCAGACCATATATTATTTCTTTACCTGAGGTAAATACTATGCGCCAGTTTTTTTGCTACCACACGCTTTTTTACCTGCACAACATGCTTTTTTCTTAGATTTTCCAGCACTCTGTACTTTACCATCTACTGTATCAGCCGTCTTGATAACTTTAGCTTCTTGGTCACTCATGACTTCAGAAGGTGATAAGTTTACAAAAGCATTAGCTTCAGAATCATATTGTACCTCATCCATAGATACACTACCAGACTTCTCGCATACACTTTTCTTATAGTATGAGATGCTACCAGAAAGTGGGCACTCTTTTCTTACGATGCTCTCATCAGTTTCTGCTAGTACATCAGCAGCAGCTAGAGCAGAAAGAACACTTGCTTCATCAACATTGACACTAGCAGTAGATGCTTCAGTAGACGCTTTTTTAGCGCATGCAGCTTTAGACTTAGAGCAGCTCTGAGCAGATGCTAGGCCTGCTGCTAGTACAAAAGCACTTAGTAACATTATTTTCTTCATTATCTTATTTGTTTGTTTTTTCAAAAATAGCCAATTAGGACCACTTGTGCTAGAAGCCTAACGACATTGCAACACTAAAACGAATAGAAACCAGAATAGTATTGTTGCCAGCCAGTATTCTTTAACAAGAATGCTCGTTAATTAGTTTAACATATTATGATAAAGCAAAATGTGTGCCTATCGAGTTGGGATTTGTGCAGAATGTTATCTAATGACAAATTGCTTTAGAAGTAAGCCAGTAAATCCTCAGGCTCTGGTCTAACTCTATAATTCGAGGTCAAATCGGAATGGATGATTCGGCCATTCTCATCTGTTAGTATAATCGTGGGCAAGACAGTGTCACTGTCAAAACCAAAAACCTGAAGTCCTGTTGGCAAGCCGTTTTTTGAAAAAATATCGAGCTGCTTAGCGACGTTGTTATTCTTATCGACGAGGAATTTGAAGTTGAGGTTGTGCTTGTCGGCTAAGCGCCTAGAATATTTATGCGGTTGAGGGCTGATGAGAATAGTCTGTATGCCTTTGGCTTCTATTTTCTTATACACTTGGACCAGTTCTTTGATTTGCGCCATGCAAAGGGGACACCAATTGCCCCTATAGAACATCAAGATACTTTTGTGAGGCATGATGTCGCTCGTGTTTATTGATTGTCCTGTGTGATCTTCGAGCTGCATTTGTGGTAGTAGATTCCCTGTCGCCAAGGCTGCTGATGATCGGTCGGTAAATGTAGAGTACCACTTGATATAGAGCCACCAGCAAAGCGCTAAGACAAACCCAAGGGCGGACATTGCTTCTACTTGTTGTTTGTAAAAAGCGATTCCCAGCAACACAGTTCCTATGACAATTATACCTGACACTAACTTGGGATTAGCAGAGGTCCTGGCGACTGGAAAAATAAATAACCAAGCTATGAACAAAACAAACGATAGTGAAATGAGCCCTAGAGCCAAGGCTGCAAGCGGGTAGCCATGGACATACTGATCTACGCCGATTGCAATGCCTGCAAATGCCATCATAAGGTATAAACTAAGGAAGATAGACTTAAGCAATTGCATATAAACATTTTACTTGTGGTAAAAGTACAAGGTAAGCATTTGTTCGCTTGAGCAGATAGGTTGACTTGACTTGTGTAGGTATAAAGACAAGCTTTTATTTAATCTATTTTTTAATTTTAATTCATGGATAGCTTAGGGTTTGGCGGTGGTTGTCATTGGTGTACAGAATCTGTATTTCTATTCCTGAAAGGCGTGGATAGGGTGAGGCAGGGTTGGATTTCTTCTGAGCCTCCAAATGATGATTTTTCAGAAGCTGTTCTCTTAGACTTTGATGCTGATATTATTTCCACAAAAACGCTGATACATATTCATCTCTATACCCATAGTGCGACATCTAATCATCCCATGCGTGCTAAATACAGGTCTGCGATTTATTATTTTTCGAAAGCGCAAGAGGAAGAAATAGAGGAGTTATTAGAGGAGCTGCAAAAAGAATTTAAATCGCCACTCGTTACTGAGGTACTTCCGCATGCTGCCTTTAAAGAGAATGAAGAACAATACAGAGAGTACTATTCTAAGAACAGGGGTAATACCTTTTGTGACAGATATATAGAACCGAAGAAGCAATTACTGCAAAGCCAATTTAATGCTTATTTGAAATAATTACTATCTAGGTGCTAGGGTAATTTTTTGTAATTATCTATGGATTATATACATCTATCTTCAGCGTCCATTTCTTATCCAAATTATTCAGCATCTCATCAGCAAAATTGTCCAACATTTCCTTGGTGCCAGATTTAGATTTGATGACCTTTCCTTTTTCGTCCAATATCGAAATAGTAAAGGTCTTCTCAGATGTGTTAGGCGCAGTGGCAGCGGTAGTACTTGTACATGGCTCTATCGATGCTTCAAATTCTGTCCCTAATACTACTTCAAAATCAGTTGTCAAGTCAATATCGGTACCAGCCTTAAATGAAACTGGAGAAGACAGATTGACTATGGTTCCTGAGGTGAGATTGATTTCAGCGTGATAGAGATTTTGTGCTACAGAATCTACGACAATGTAGATGCTATCACATGGTGGAAGTCCTGAGCAGCCTTCATCCACCTGACCATCACAGTCGTTATCTAATCCATCATTACAGACTTCTGTAGCCCCTGGAAAGATACTGGCATCATTGTCATTACAATCTGTATCATCTACGACATAGCCTGAAATAGCTTGGCAAGAATCCATGGAGATACTCGCATCCCCGAAGCCATCGGCATCACTGTCTAAGTAATATGTAGTGACTGTCAGACCATCATCTATCAGGTTGTTACAGTCATTGTCTATGCCATCACAGACCTCTGTAGCCCCTGGAAAGATACTGGCATCATTGTCATTACAATCAGTATCATCTACGACATAGCCTGAAATAGCTTGGCAAGAATCCATGGAGATACTTGCATCGCCGAAGCCATCGCCATCATTGTCCATATAATACGTAGTGACAATGAGACCATCATCTATTAGATTGTTACAGTCGTTGTCTAAGCCATCACAAACTTCTGTGGCTCCTGGGAATATACTGGCATCATTGTCATCACAATCCGTATCATCTACGACATAGCCTGAAATAGTTTGGCAAGTATCTAAAGAGATACTGGCATCCCCGAAACCATCCCCATCACTATCCATGTAATAGGTCATAACGGCGAGCCCTTCATCTATTTGATCATTACAGTCATTGTCTAATCCATCACATATTTCTGTGGCCCCAGGAAAGACTGCGGCGTTAGAATCATCACAGTCAGTGGCATCCAATACACTTCCTGCGGGTTGTGTACAGCCATATACAGGATTATTCATATCTCCGAAACCATCCGCATCATTGTCTACATAGAAAGTATCGGTCTCGAATTGTACTTCGAAATCAAATCCTGACTGACTCCACCTATCATCCCACTCTATATAATAATCCACACCACCAATTACACAGAGATCGTTTATCTCTGAAGCCCAATTATTACCACTTCCATTGCCTAGAGGACAATTGTCATCACTGTTGGCTTCCTGTATTAAATTCATACAATCACCAGAGTGGATATATAATCTGGTATCCACCATCATGTTGCAGGAGTTGACTGAAAGTTCACCATCCACTGCTGGCGTATAGATAAACCAGTTAGCATGTCTGCCCCCATTACTACCTCCATTGCCTTGGTTAGGACCGATGGCATTATGTATACCTGTAGTGTCTAAAGTAAAAGCAGTCTCACAGACATAGTTTTCAAAGCAGGTATTAGGTGGCATTAGTTCTAATCCAGATAACTGACAAGTCGCGTCGTTGTCATCTGTGATTTCTAGGTTCAATTGTCCATCATCTATAAGGAAGCCGTTGCCGCCATTATCTATAACAGTGACCACACCATAACTGAGGTTGTCTGCATTCACATCTCCTCCTATAGAATAGGTAGCTCCCAAATTTTCTCCCTCAGGATTGACACTAAAGGTAAAGGTGTCATCTGAAGTGTCAGAGGTGCCTTGTCCTTCACAAGTCTCTATTATGATATTAGCCTCAATCAATAAGCAAGGGCAGTTACTTGGATTGCTATAAAGATCCATTTCAGTAAAAGTACAAGTGGGCTCATTACTAAAGGTAGCAGTCACATCTACAGAATTGCCATCCGTTGGCTGTCCAGTTAAGATGATTCTTTGTGGGCTGCCTGTTATAGCAAATGTTTGTCCATTAATATCTAGGGTACCAGAAGTAGGAGGGCCAGTGTAGTTCACATCCAATAATCGATCATAGGTATTAGTGGCATTGGCACAGTTCATAAGACCTGCGTCAGTGACAGAGGTAATGCTGCAGTCCAAATCTTCGAATAGATCATTCTTCCATAAGCCTCTACCATAGGTCGCTCCATATATTATGTTATTTCTTATTTCGAGTTCTGCTACTCTTACGTTAGGCAGTGCGGTCATATAACCAGTCCAAGTAGTTTGCACATCACTCATGTAATAGATGCCTGAATTCATAGCAACATAGATGCCATCCGAAGCGCCACCCTCATATATAGCACACTCGGCACCTATTGCAGGTAGGCCTGAGGTTAGATCAGTCCATGAACTACCCTGATCAGTGGTTTCCATAACTTTTTCGGTAGACCCTGATAAAACGATCAACGCTTTGTCCGGATCAGTAGGGTGGGTGCTGATATAATTGACATTAGAAAATGAAACAGAAGGAGATACATCCGACCAGCTCGTCCCACCGTTAGTCGTCATGAATACTTGATGCCTATAAGCGGCATATATAACATCATTATCCACAGGGGATAGAGAAACCTCTACTAGATTAGTATCATTAGGGTCATCTGGCGTAAATGAGGAAATAGTCGTCCACGATCCACCACCGTTAGTGCTTTTGTATAACTGAGCTTTTCCTTGATATAACGTATTCGCAGCTATTGGATCCTCTTCCAATGGCGATACCCAATCTCCACTCCCAGGGTTATTGGTTATGGAACTGAGGGTGTTTCCACCATTGGTTGTTTTATAAAGGGAACCAAATTGAATGGAGGCATAGATGATATCTTCATCAGATTTGTCAATGAATGTTTCCATCCCATCTGCACCGACCCAATCTACCCAGGCACCACCATCGACTGTACCAGTACCATTATCTTGAGAACCACCAGAGACTCTATCTATGGCTGTCTGTGAGGCACCTATTCTATAAAATTGACGTATTCCTAAGCCTGTTGTTCTATCATCAAAGGTTGTTCCTTGGTCAGACGAAATAAATATCCCGCCATCTGTTCCAAAATAGATGTTCCCATTCTGATAGAACATAATGTCACAGTCAGCATGAATAAATGGAAGTGGATTGGAGATGACCCAATGCGTCGTCTGTGTCCAAGTCTGTCCTGAGTCATCAGATTTGAATGTCATGATGCCAGCAACATGGACTTCTGTCTTATCAGTAGGGCTGACAACAATATCCATATCTCTAGGCGCTTGACCTCCAGAGCTATCTAGATTATATCCCATGATATTACTGTCACCAGCACTATCATCTGATTGAGTAGTAAACGTGGTTCCAGCATCTGTGGAAAGGTATAGGGCACCAAATCCACCGCCATCAGCTTGTAGCACGTATAAGTAATCGGGATCATCATCTGTGACAGCCATCATCATCGCTTCGTCATTTGCCCATGGTCCTGAAATGGCATTAAATGTGAGGCCATTGTCTGTAGATAGGTATACTTCCCCATCTCCTGAGGCATATATGTAATCCGAATTATCAGGTTTAAACTCTAAATCGAAAATATCATGGCTTGTACTCAATACATTTGACCAATTGAGACCGGCATCTGAACTCCTGTAGATTTCACCGAAAATGCTGACCGCAAAGATGATATCCGCATCATTCGGATCCAAGACTAGGGTAACAATCCGCTCATTGTTTGGAATACCAGTGGTTGTCGTCCAGGTTGTACCAGAATCTGTAGACCTCATGACGCCTTGCCCTGAGGTGCCTGCATAGTAATGTGTATCGTTGGCATGACTTATAGCCAGTGAAAAAATGTCTATAACTGCCTCATTATCAAAGATTGGTGTCCAGGTAGTCCCTTCATCTGTCGTACGCCATACGCCTCCTGTAGGAGAACCCACAATAATGTGATCCGTATCATTGATATCTAGACCGATAGAGGATACTCTTCCTAGGTGTGAAGACCAAGTAGACGTATTAGAAGCAGAGGTCGGCCCCATCTCAGTCCAACTCCCTGTGGAGGACCGATTTTGCGCTTGCTGGTCTCTGAAGCCACTGACTTCTTTTCTCACTGTATAGTTGGGGATTATCTTGCCATTAGCATCGAGTGATCTTCTGGTCCAGTACTCCCATCTTTTAAATTGCTTATATCCAGAGTGCTTTTCTCGACCTACCTGATCAAAGTACCGTTCTGTCTCCTCTACGATTTCCTGAAACGTTAGCACAGTATCTCTAGATAAATCGACATAAATTTGTGCAGATAAGAGCTGAAAAGAACCAATAAACAGTAGAATTAGGGTAAGATTTTTCATTTGGTGTTGGTACTTGATATTATGGGGATAATATTTTTACGTAATTGAGATGCGCCGTCAGGTAAGTCCACTATCAAATATATCTTAAATTAATCATTTAATGTTACTTTGTACAGTCCACTAAACGTCTAATTAATGGAATAGGTGGCTGATTGCTGAAATTTGGGGATGGTATAAAAGGGGAATGACTTTTACAAGAATATGAAATCTAATCACTGAAATTATACGACTATATGTATCGCATACTATTACTTTTTTCAATCGTCTTATTTTTCTGCCAATGCAAATCCACTAAAGATTATATGACGCCTTATGAATACGAAGGCCGATCTATTTCGTTTGGTAATGGGGGCGGTTTTACTGGGAAATCAGTAGACTACACTCTAATGGATAATGGACAGATATTCCGAGGTGTGAATAAGGAAGGCAATGTGGATATGATAATGAAGTTATCAGAAAATGAAGTGACTCAAATTTTTAATACCTACGACCTATTAGGTTTTGAGAAAATGAACGTAGATAGTCCTGGGAATATGTACTTCTTTGTCCAGATGAATAACAGTACGCCAACTGAAGACAAAAAATTAGTTTGGGGTAATTACGACGCTGGAGAAACGAGAGAATTGAAACTCTTTTATTTGAACCTTATGCGATTAGCAAATAAAGGGACTAAGTCTTCCCCTTATAAAACAGAAGTCAAATAATTTAATTAATAGAATTATTCATAAGTAAATAATCAGTCAATGATCCATAGATTATATCTCTCCCTATTCTTATTAATGAGTGCTTCCGTCATATTTGCTCAGGTAAAACCCATGCCGCAAGTATATCCAGGAAGCTCTGTCGCACAAAAACCTGCGATCAAACCAGGTGTTCTCCCATTGTCTAAGAACAACGTTGCGTTCCAGCCAAACATTGATTATGGCAGCTACACAAATGGAACATTTTTTCATCCTTCTCTAAAGCTCAAAGTAACGGCGAGTGATGACAATGGCATACCTCAGTGGTTCAGAGCAGAGATAGAACAAGATGCAGCCAAAGGGAGAGCGGCAAATGTCAAAACTTGGTTTGATGAATTAGCCGAATTATTGCAGCTGGATATGGATCAGAATGCATTTGAATTATACAAGGAAGAGACGGATGATTTGGGGGAGGCGCATCTAAGATTAAATCAGCATCATAATGGGGTGAGAGTCCATGATGCAGAAGTGATACTACACGAAGAGGCTGGCATTATATATATGCAGAATGGACGAACAATACCGTCACATGCACTTCCTGAAAATCCTACACCTCAGATATCTGCAGAAGATGCTATGGATTTAATTAAGCAAGAAGTTTCTGGGATTAGAGAAAACTGGAATCCATACAGTGGCTTGATGAAAAATCAAACCCTCAATCAGTGGGAACACGAGCTGGTCTATTATAAGCATGATGGACAGTACCACTTAGCGTATAACGTATTGGTGTATCTACACTTAGGAGAAAGAAAGTCTATTATGGTAGATGCCAATAAAGGCTTCATATTAGATAGCTGGGATACCATATGTCATATGGACCACAATCATAAGCATGCGCATACTTGTAATCACGACTCTGCAGAAACCCCTGTTGAAATCGAAACGACAACTGCATTTATACCCGGAATGAAAGATCTTAAAACAGTATTGGATGGTCCTGCCACAGCCAATGCTCAAGATTTATTCGGGGTGCAAAGGACAGTAAATACCTATGATGTCAATAATGTCTTCTATATGATAGATGCAAGTCGGCCAATGTGGAGGCCAGATCTCTCAGCATTACCAGATGAGCCTATCGGGGCAATTTGGACTATAGATGCTAATAACTCTCCAGTAGGTGGAGATATTCGTTTCTCTCATGTAGCTAATCAAGACAACCGTTCTTATAGTAGAGAAGCGGTTTCTGCACATTACAATGCCGGACAAGCTTATGAGTATTTTTTAAATACACATGGACGAAATTCGATGTCAGGTGATGGTCAGACCATCGTATCATTTATCAATATAGCTGATGAGAATGGCAACTCATTCGGTAATGCATTCTTTAACGGTGCAGGTATATGGTATGGCAATGGAGATAGTAATTTTTTCCCTCTTGGAAGAGCACTGGATGTAGCTGGACACGAGCTCTCACACGGCGTCGTGCAGGCATCAGCAGGACTGATATATAGAGATGAGTCCGGGGCCATGAATGAGGCCTTTGCAGATATATTCGGCGCTATGATAGATAGAGAAGATTGGCTGATAGGAGAAGATGTCGTCCGCCCTAATGCGTTTCCTAGTGGTGCTCTAAGAAATATGGAAGACCCACATAATGGTGCTCAGTTTGGAGATATATCTGGCGGCTGGCAACCGAGACATTTCAATGAAAGATTTACAGGATCAGAAGATAATGGTGGTGTACATATCAATAGTGGTATCATCAATAATGCCTATTACAGATATGCTGTGGATGTAGGACGAAGTCAGGCTGAGCGGGTATTTTATAGAGCACTTACCGTGTATCTGACCAGATCATCAGGCTTCGAAGAGTTGAGGTTTGCAGCGGAACAATCAGCGATGGATCTTTTTGGTGCCGATTCCAGAAATAGAGTAGGGCAAGCTTTTGCAGCAGTAGGCATTGGTGAAGCAACGAACACAAATTTTGAAGAGAATTTTGATGTCAATAACGGTGGTGATTTTCTATTGGCCTCATCAGAAGATTTATCAGAGCTATTCATTTTTGATTTGGTCACTGGAGCAAATGTACTGCCTGGACCACTCTCTACAACACCACATAGATCAAAACCAAGTATCACTGATGATGGAAGTAGGGTAGTATTTGTAGGTATGGATAACCATATTTATTTAATTGATTTGGATTGGAGTACCAATCCGCCGAGAGTTGAAGAACAGACTATAACGAGTACCCCTGACTGGCGTAATGCCGTCATATCCAGAGATGGTAACCGAATCGCTTTCTTGGAGGTGGTCAGAAATCAAGGTCAAGATAATTTGATACTGGCCTTTGATTTAGAAACCCAGACGCAATCTACCTTTACTTTATTCAATCCATCATTTACTACTGGCGTAGAGACAGGTAATGTGGCATTTGCAGATGCTATGGAATTTGATCACACAGGAAATGTGCTGATGTATGATGCTTTAAATGTGATCCCAAGCAATTTAGGAGGCTCGGATGTGGAGTACTGGGATATAGGGTTTCTGACGATATGGAATCCAAATCTAAATGGCTGGCCACTTACAGATGAAGTCAATAAGTTATTTGGTTCACTGCCAGAGACAATCAGTATAGGAAATCCTACCTACTCTAAAAACTCGCCATTTATTATTGCCTTTGACTTAATAGAAGAATTGGCGAATGGGAATATTAATAACGCCGTGCTAGGAATGAATATAGAATCATATGATCAGGTGGTGACTTTTGAGAATGCCTTCTTAGCCTACCCGAATTATAGCCGAACAGATGAGGAGATGGTTTTTGATGCGCGAATAAACTCTGAGGATGGAGTTGGGAGAATCTCTCTAGCTGATGATAAAATAACAGCGACTTCTTCTATAGACTTATTAGGTGGTGGTTTACGATTTGCGACTTGGTTTTCTACCGGCGTACGAGTGCTTTCTGATGTGGATGATTTAGAAGTAGTGGAAGATGCGATCCAGGTATTCCCTGTGCCTGCCAGTGATGAGCTCACAATATCTTTGGATGCAGAGACAGTTGTCTTTGATAATCAAGTATCATTAGAGATCATCGATGCTTATGGAAGAATAGTGCAGAGACAAGTGGTGACAGCTCATGATTTATCCCTCTACAAGATGGATGTCTCCGAACTGTCAACAGGTACTTATGTCCTCGTTCTGAGAGATTCACAAAAGATTGCGACTCAAAGAATAGTAAAGCTTTAGGCTGGATTGTCCATAGCTAAAGTGACTAAGTCTGCATTAATTATACGATTCAATTCGATAGGTGATATCGTATTGACGTCGCCTGTCATAGATGCGCTAAATGCGCATGGCTATGAAGTGCACTATTTAGTGAAGGCCAGTTTCAAGGACATGCTCATACATGATAAGAAAATAAAGAAGGTATGGACCTTGGGTGATCACTTGGATGAGGTCATCTCAGAGTTGAAAAAGGAATCCTTTTCAGTGGTAATTGACTTGCACAATAACTTCAGATCAAAAAAAGTCAAGCGTGCCTTGGGGGCAAAGTCTTTGACCTTAGCCAAGAATAGATGGCAACTGTGGAAACTAACGCAAACGCCATTTAAATCTCATAGAGAGAAGCCTATTGTCCATCGCTTTTTAGATGTGATCAAACCACTTGGTATAGATGTAGCGTCGCCTAAGACCAGAATGGTATTGGATGGCGTTAGCCTACCTTCATCAATAGAGCTACCCTCTGAACCATATCTTGTCATTGCCGTAGGGGCAGCGTGGCATACAAAACGTATCCCAGTAGAGACTTTAATCTATATCTGCCAACAGTGCCAATGTGAACATATCGTACTCATTGGTGACAAGCATGATCAAGCCACTGCGGAAAAGATTCAAGCACAAACACAACGTCAATTAGTAAACCTGACTGGCCAACTGAGCATCAATCAGTCTGCACTCGTTATCAGTAAAGCGGCTGTTGTGCTATCTGGGGATACGGGGCCTATGCACATGGCAGCAGCGTTAGAAGTTCCCGTCGTAGGGGTATTTGGGAGTACGCATCCAGCCTTAGGCTACACACCCTATTATGGTGACAGTACGGTTACATTCCAACTGGTCCAGAACGAAAATCTACAATGCAGGCCTTGTACTAAGCAGGGCAAAAAACAGTGTCCCAAGGGGCATTTTAAATGTATGTTGGATTTAGATTCAGATGAAATCGTCAATAAGGTGAATTCTTATTTTGCTTAACATATCTTAGTCTATGAAAATTGGAATTTAATCCATTCTTTAAGAAAGTATGAATCTTTTCAGTTGTATCAATGTTAGCTAAATTAGATTCGAATAAAAACAATTTATCAACTTATAAATATCAATTCTTCAAATGGATAATCGACGACCACAACCAATCAATATTCCAACCAACATAGTGAAATACGCTGTTGCGTTCATCCTCATTATGATGATTTTATCTATTCTCTCATCCACGGTTTTCGTGACGATACCTCCTGGACATAAAGGTGTCCTGTTCAAAAGACTAGGAGAAGGTGTGGTCGTGGACAAAGTGTATGATGAAGGGTTTCAGATTGTAGCCCCATGGAATACTTTGGAAAAATATGATGTAAGATTTTCTGATATGAAAGAGAAGATGGATGTACTCTCTAAAAATGGGTTATCTATTAATATTGATTTATCATGGAGATACAATCCTTTGCATGATGAAGTAGGCTTCCTGCATCAGAAAATAGGTAAAGGGTATGCGAATGCGATAATACTTCCAGAAATAAGATCGGCCACCAGAGAGGTGATAGGTAAGTATTTGCCGGAAGAATTATACTCTACAAAACGGGATGCCATTCAGGATGAAATTTTCCAGATGACTAAAGAAGCATTAAAACCAAAGCACATCAACTTGGATGCGGTTTTAATTCGTTCTGTTGTATTGCCTGAGACGCTGAGAAATGCGATAGAGCAAAAGCTTCAGGAAGAGCAGTTGTCATTCCAATATGAGTTCCGACTAGATAGGGAAAGAAAAGAGGCAGAAAGAAAAATCATAGAAGCGCAGGCGAAGGCAGATGCCAATAAAATACTCAATGCGTCTCTAACTGATAAGATCCTTCAGGATAAAGGCATCGAAGCAACACTTGAACTAAGTAAATCAGAAAACACAAAGGTCGTGATCGTAGGCGGTCAAGATGGCGGCTTGCCTCTGATACTAAATAATTAAAAGCGATTCTACAAACGACGATGGTACAGATAGATTAATTTTTACCATCGTCGTTTCGTGGTATAGTAAAGTCTATCTCTCTAGTTTTGAAATCAATCATTTTCCATTCCTCTCCATGATTTGTCATCGTTCCAGTGGCTTCTATGTTTTTGTTTTGACCAGTTATCCAGTATGAGTAATTTAATATAGCATATTTGTTTTGGCCATTCATTGGTTGTGTTACACCAGAGACAAGTGGACGATTATAAATTTCAATAATGCCACCAGTTTCCTTTTCAATCGTTTTGTCATTTTTAATTTTATCCAGCAAGAATTCTTCAGCTTCAGGAAAAGCACTTAAGTGTTCTGGTATATGG
>CAZIMH010000005.1:6310-29725 GCA_964540155.1 uncultured Saprospiraceae bacterium | reverse complement strand
ATTATGGATATGGATAATCTTTCAGACAGTTAACTATGACAATGATCTGATTAGAAGTAAAACAGTGTCCTCAATAACTCTGACTCTTTATCATTAATTTTTAATATATGTGTCTGCTCGAGAAGGTTAGATATGAGATCTTTAGAATAATATTCTTGTCTGATATTTAGATCACATATATTTAACGGCGATATTTTTAGGAGGTCAAATAAGGTGCCATAACTGTCTTTACTTCGTAGCGCTAGTGTTCCATACAATAATGCTGAGCTCTTACTGACAAGTCGTTTATTGGCTTCAGTCAGTAGGATCTTATCCCAAGCGGAAGGCTTGGCAATATCGTAACTCGGAATCTCTACTTCATCTAAAGTTACTTTCACGACACCAGTTGCATGCGCATCATCTCGCTGGATAAAAGTGGGTTGGACACCTTGTCGTTTTGCAGCTTTTAATATTTCTTCGCCTAATGCATCTTGGCCTACACGACTGATGATCTGACTGTGGGTTCCTTGTTTCTGCAAATGCGCTGCGACATTGAAAGGTGCGCCGCCTAACTGCTTACCTTCTGGATATAGGTCCCATAGTATCTCTCCGAAACAAGTAACAAGTCTATCTTCAGATGAATTCATTTCTAAGAATACCCTAGTATGCTAATAATATAAGTAGTGTCAGTGCAATCAACGCAAGTGCTTGTATTCTATAATTCTTATACCATGGCACTTCTTTCAAACTCAATGTCTCTTGTTGGAAATTATCTTTAGTCCAGACAACTTTAGCCAATTCTGACTCTGGCTTATTCTGACCAAATAAACTGAATACAAAAAGCACTACACAGCAGATAACAAAATGCAAGAACGCCACATAAAGGAAGTTAGGTAATTCGAGAGTGGAGCCGACCATCTTCAGTCCTATCAGCCAGATTGTAATAGATGAACCCACGACTATTGAGGCTATAGCACCCCGATTATTTATCCTTCTGAAAAATAAGCCCATGACAAACAGCGCAACTATCGGAGGACAAAACCAAGCTAACGTGTTCTGTAGATAATCCCAAAGTTTAGAAAATTTGCCGATTTGTGGCGCCCAGATTATGGCAATCACCATCACGACACCAGTGACCATTCTCCCGATATTCATAAGCGATTTTGAGTCTGCATCGGGCTTCACTTTTTTGATGAAGTCCATTGTGATTAGTGTGGACACAGAGTTGAGACCAGAATCTAGACTTGACATCATAGCTGCTATCAATCCAGCCAATACGATACCCAATAAGCCAGTAGGTAATAAATCAAAAAGCATCGTCGGATAGATCATATCCAACTTTTCTATATTAGGATACAATACCCGAGCAAAAGCACCTGGAAAGATCATGATGAAAAGTATAGACAACTTTAAGAAACCTGCAAATATGGCCCCCCATTGTCCTTGACGTATATTCTTAGACGCCAGGGTTCTCTGCGTGATGTACTGATTAGTACCCCAGAAATAAAAACCTAGCAATAAGACACCAGTAAATACAGAAGGCCAGGGCATGACCTCATCATCGATTGGTTTCATTATCTTGAAATGAGAAGGATCTGTAATGGCATAGACTGCATCCCAACCTCCTATCTCCACATAGGCCATATAGGTGATTAATGCAGAACCAAGGATAAGGATAATCGCCTGAATGGCATCCGTATACATAACCGAACTCAGACCGCCACTCACTGTGTAGATGCCAGCTATGATAGCCAGACCTAGAATAATAATGCTGAGCGATAAGGATGGAAAAATAAGATTGATCACTAAGCCGCCTGCATAGAGGGTGGCCGCAATATCTACAAGTATATTAAGCGTGATAGCAATAATAGAAGCATATGCTCTTACCGCATAAGAATACCGTCTTTCCAGATATTCTGGAATGGTGAAAATTTTATTCTTAAGATAAAAGGGTAAAAAGAAGACAGCAAAGAGCACCAGCACCAAAACGGCCATCCACTCATAACTGTACACTGAAAATCCATCTTTATAACCAGCACCTGCGAGCCCTACGAGACTATTACTGGACATATTAGATGCAAAAAGAGAAAAGCCTATAATGGGCCAGGTGAGGTTACGTCCAGCCAAAAAGTAATCTTCAGCATTTTTATGTTTGCTTCCAAAATAAAATCCTATGCTGACGACGGCAATCAGATAGAAGATAATAATCCCAAGGTCGAGAGTAGGAAGATTGAATTGCATACACTTTCTTATTTGCTATCAAGATAATAAAAGTGCAATAATAGAAGCCTATTAATATGAAATATTAAAGTCATTTTAAAGTGAAAACTCAGTCCTATTACTTAGTCTTACTCTACCAATTTGCTAACAAGAAACTCACCGACTTTTTTTCCTTGTTCTACGCCATCATCTATCGCAGGCATATAGTGGATGCCGCCATACAATCTACTGATCGCAGCCTCTGAAGCAGCCTCTTTGAAGGAGTTATATTCTCTGACAGGCAAGCCATACTTAAGTTCCACATCATCTTTGTAAGAAAAATTTTCGCCGTGTAGCGCAGTAAGCATATGTGCCGCAGCTGTAGAGATCACACTATGTCCACTTGTGTGCTCCGGAAAAGGCGGGGTCTGAAGGAGGGGCTTCCATCCTTCATCTATATGTTCATTAATCACTGTCTCAGGTCTTACTAGTGAAGATCTGTATTTTTCATCCCAGCAACTTATAAAAGCATCGAATAGGGCTATAGAAGTAAAGGTCGTTGTCTCGATGGCCTTACTCAGATCCACACCAGCAGTCTTTGCGGCGATGCCAGATATACCCATCCAGTGACCACCAGGCGTAATTTTTTTTGTTGCAAACATCATATGACCCGTCTGGTTCATCACGTATGGATTACAATCCCAAAAACTGGCGATGCTTTTCTGTTCGGTCGTAAGACTATTACCTGTATCATACACCTCCATTGTCTCTTTATAAAAAGTACTAGACTTACTGAGGTCATACTCAGATGGGCTTTCTGGCTTAAACTGGTCTGCGCTGGTGAGTACCATCGTTCTGATTTCTCGCCAGTGGGGTTCTATGCCTTCCATATAAGCGGGCGGGGTTGGCTTCCATAAGCGTTCATCATCTGAGATAGAATATTTCGGAAAGCTACGCGTCTCCTTATAGTTATCCTTATCTGCCCATGCAAGGATATCATCTGCCACCTGCTCACCATAGATTTTAGAAGCTTTACGGGTATTGGCACCTATATTAATAGAATCCAATTCTGATTCAAAATCAATTATATATTCCTCCATCATTTTCTCAGAGAATATTAAGGTCTTGGCCGTTTTTTGAAATGCATAGAGTGCAGCTAAGTTGTAGGAAATATTGGAAGCATCTTTTGGAACTTGTGTCTCCGACAATCCATGAAGCACTTGACTAAGATCTTTCATGTCATCATGAGCCGGACGTATAGCTTGGTATGCCGCAATGCAAGGGTAAGCATATACGCGACTAGCCACTGGAGGCGAAAATATATCATGTACAATCACATCTGTTAGCTGGTCTATATTCTCATGAAAATATTTTGGGTTAGCTAGTAACTCTTCTACTTGGTCAGTATTCATTCCTGACTTACATGAGAAAAAACTCAGGACCAATATACTATATAATGAGAATCGTAATTTCATATTTCTCTTGTATAAATTCTTGCTTTCCCAAGGTAATAATACATTTGACATTTTGTCTTCTGAATACTAAAAATTACTCTCATTCATTCTAAGGAATTACAATGGATATTATGGATTGAATTGTTAACTTTATCTATCACACTTTGATAATGACTCTAATCAGAATTCAATACGTCATATTACTATTTTTATCTACTGCAAGTAACACTGTTGTTGCCCAACTTACTGACTCCAATCTCCCCATATTCGTCATTACCACTGATAACGGCACGATACAAGATGAGCCGAAGACAAGAGCACATTTAGGCGTAGTATATAACTCAGATTCCGAACGCAATAATCTAACTGATGAGTATAATCATTATGATGGCATCATTGGTATAGAACTGCGAGGGGCCACCTCACAATCCCTATTCGAAAAGAAGGGTTATGCTATGGAAACGCGTAAAGACAATGGCAGTAACAATAACGTTGAGCTTCTAGGCTTACCTAAAGAAAATGATTGGGTCTTGCATGGACCCTACAGTGACAAGACGCTTATGAGAAATGCGCTTACCTACTGCCTAGCTGGAGAGCTAATGGAATATGCGCCCAGAATAAAATTTATAGAGCTAATCATAGACGACATGTATAAAGGTGTCTACCTCTTGACTGAAAAAATAAAGGTTGACAAAAATCGTGTAGATATTACTAAGCAAGAGGGAAATACTGATGATGTTTCTGGGGGCTATATACTAAAACTTGACAAGAAGGAAGGCGGTGCTAGTGTAGGATTCAATTCAGAGTATCCAGCATATTCTAATGCCTGGCAAAAGAGTTTTTATCAGTTTCACTTTCCTAAAACTGCAGATGTCACTCCAGAACAATTCGAATATGTTGAAAATTTAATAAGTGAAATAGATGATGTATTTATGTCAGACGATTTTGCAGATGTTACTAATGGATATTCTAAATATCTAGATGAGAATACTATTATCGACTATTTAATAATAAATGAACTGAGCAAAAATCCTGATGCGTATAGGCTGAGTACTTTTTTTTACAAAGATAAAGATGAGATTGATCCTCGATTCAAAATGGGCCCTGTCTGGGATTATAATTTAGCTTTCGGCAATGTCAATTACTGTACCAATGGAAATCCTGAAGGCTTTGTCGTCAATCGGTTTAATGAAGTTTGTCCCGACGATTATTGGGTGATAAATTTCTGGTGGGATAAATTACTAGATGATACCCTATTCACAAATAAGTTAGAAGACCGGTGGGCAGAACTTAGACTATCTACGCTGAGTGAATTTTCTATACATAGTAAAATAGATTCTTTTGCCAATATTTTAAATGAATCTCAACAAAGAAATTTCTCACTATATCCAATTCTAGATACCCACATCTGGCCTAATTTTTCAGTAGAAGGCAGCTATGCTCGAGAAGTACAAAGGCTAAAAGACTGGGTATCTGCAAGGCTAATTTGGTTAGACGAAAACTTAGCTACTTTTTCATTACCTCCTTACAATCGAAACTTCGAATTCGACCCAATCATTATTCCGAACCCTGTAATTGAAAATGCATTCATCAGATACTACTCTCATCAAGCCGCTAGCGTAGAATTCAATATTTTTGATGCTTCAGGAAGAATGTTATATCACGTAGAACCACTAGATAAAATAAGTGGCTTTAATGAGATTACTTTACCTATGTCCTTGTCCCCAGGTATCTATTATTATAGACTCATCATCAATGAAAATTCTTTTGGTGGATCTTTCACTAAATAAGATTCCATTTACTAAGTCAGAATTAAAGTATTGCCCATTTTCTAAAAATCTCCTTTGACTTATTTTTTATAAATCCTTGCTTCCCATGGCAGTAATACATTTGACATTTCATTGTCTTGATTGCTAAAAATTAAATCCATATCATTTATTTCGATACTATGATCTATATGCAAGTCCGAATGATTGAGCATGACAAGGAATTCTGCCTCACTATCTTTTCTGGTGTAGGCATATAAGTTTTCAGAAGTGTTTTCTATAACTGAAAAGGAACCGTATACAAAAGTTTTATTCTGCTTCCTAAAGGCCAATAACCGTTGGTAGAAATAATAAAGAGAACCTTTATCAGCCAGTAAATTCTCCGCATTAATATCGACATAGTTTGGATTAACTTTTATCCAAGGTTCTCCCTTTGTAAATCCTGCATGTCTATCTGTATTCCACTGCATAGGCGTTCTGACATTATCTCTACCATGCTCGTGGACTAAGCTCAAAAAAGTGTCTGGGGCAGTGCCGCTTTCTGTAAATTCTTTGTAGTAATTATGTGTTTCTATATCTCTATAATCTTCTATGTTGTCAAATTTCACATTGGTCATTCCTAGCTCAGAACCTTGATAAATGCAAGGTGTCCCTCTCAGCGTCATCACCAACATCGCCAACAATGAAGCACTTTCATATCTGTATTCTTTATCATTTCCAAATCTCGATACCAACCTTGGAAAATCGTGATTATCTAGAAATACACTGATCCAACCAGATTCTCCCATCGTTTCATCCCACTCATTAATAATCTTCTTTACTTCTGGCCAACCATAATCTACTGGATCAAATTTCCCTCTAGGCCCATGACCCAAAAACATATGATCCAAATGAAAAATCATATTTAATTCATTCCGATCATGCCCGACATAATCTAGTCCTACCTCAGTAGAAATTCCAGGTCCTTCGCCCACAGTCATTATATCATAGTGTTGCAAGACTTCTTCGTACATTTCATTGAGATACTCATGCACCTTCGGGCCATTGGAGTACATATGTTGGATAGTATCGTTAAGTGCAGAATATGGAGAGTCAGAAAAGTCTAGTCGTTTGGATATCAACGGAATGACATCCATTCTGAATCCATCTACCCCCTTATCCAACCAATATCTAACGATATCATATATCTGAGACCGCACCTTAGGGTTCTCCCAATTTAGGTCAGGTTGTTTTTTTGTAAATAAGTGCAGATAATATTCCCCTGTTAGCTCATCATACTCCCAAGCACTCCCTCCAAAAAAAGATTTCCAATTATTAGGTGGCCCACCATCCGCTTTTCCTTTTTTCCAGAAATAATAATTTCTGTAGTCATTATTCGCGGAAAGTCTAGATTGCTGAAACCAGTCGTGCTCGTCAGAACTATGATTAAATACGACGTCCATAATTAATCTCATTCCCCTCTCATGCAGACCCTTAAGCAACTCATCAAAATCGGCCATTGTCCCAAACTCAGGATGGATTTTATAATAGTCACTTATATCATATCCATTATCATCATTAGGTGATTCATAAATAGGACTGAGCCAAATGATATCTACACCTAAGTCTTTTAGATAATCCAGTTTAGAAATAATACCGCGAAGATCACCTATGCCATCTCCATTACTATCTTTAAAACTTCGAGGGTAAATCTGATAGATGACTTCTTCCTTCCACCATGCTTTTGTTAATGTCGTCATAGGTCAAGATTAATAATGTTGATTTATAATCGTGTTAGCTCCAGTCGAATATAGGTCTTTCTGTAAAGAAGAAGAGAGATAAATTAGCAATCACTGCACTAAGTCTTTTCTAAATAATCTTTCAGTGCCAGATAGACACCGTTACTCCAACCGAACCCATCTTGTACAGGGTATTCTCCTCCACCTGCTTCTAAGCTTAAATCTACTACATTGTATTTCTCTACAAATTTACCAGAGGCTTTGTATACTTTTTCATTGAGTGAGACCCAGCGCTGAGCACATTCTTTTGCTAAGTCTTTATGGCCATAGTTATCGAGGCCTTTGATTGTCATCCATTGTAAGGGCGGCCAGCCATTAGGGGCATCCCATTGCTGGCCAGATTCTATAGTCGAGGTCAACAATCCTCCAGGTGCCAATAATTTATTCTCGATTATTTCTGCTACTGACTGGGCTTGTTTATTCGTAGCGATATTGAAGAACAAGGGATAGGCACCAGCTAAATTCAAATGCGATAATGTAAACTCTTTCTTAAAATTATAATCAGCAAAGTATCCTAGGGATTCACTCCAGAAATACTTTTGGATAAGTACTCTCCGCTTCTCGGCTTTACCCATGTAGTCAGCAGAAAGTTGCTGCTCGCCGTCAGAAGCATAGATCATCGCCAATGTTTGCTCTAATTTATACAGCAAGCAATTAAGGTCCACTGGCAGTATCTCAGATGTTTTTATAGTCTCTAAGTTCATGGGGTCTTTTAGCCACCGGGAACTGAAATCCCATCCTGATTCGCAGGCAGCTCGTATGCTACCGAAAAGATCTTCAGCGCTTCTATCTGACTCAGAAATAAGGTGAAGGTCATCGCCATACATCTCCTCTCGGGGCGCAGGATTGTTGTCATGGTATCTATTAAGGACACCATCTGTCAATACACATTTTCTCCTCCCTTGATGGCCTTCGTCCATCCAGAAATTATATTCCTTCTGTAAAGCAACTTTATAATTGGAGAATACCTTGAGATCTGTTGCACTGGCTAGTAATTCAACCATCAAGCAAAAAAATGGTGGCTGTGATCTACCAAGAAAATAGGTTCGACTACCATTGGGCACAAAGCCATAAGTTTCTATCATCCATGCAAAGTTATCAAGCATGCATTCTATAGTTTTCACCTTACCATGCAACCCAAGTCCTAACATGGTAAAATAGCTATCCCAATAATATATCTCATTGAATCTTCCGCCGGGTACGATATAGGGGTAAGGCAAAGAAATGCGAGAGGAATCACCCTCATCAGCATCTGGCTGCCTTAGCAATACAGACCATAGGGAATGAATGTGCTCCTCAGGTGACTTAGTTGTATCTGAGACAAATTGGCTATCGGTAGACGAGGGAGCCTTAAAGTTTGCTTCGAAAAATTCTTTTAGTTGAAAATTGTTGTTGTCTTTCTCAGTCCGATACTTTTCCAAAATTTCTTCGGCTGGAAATAATGGAATCGCATCTGATATCATTTTTCCATCTTCCCATATATTGCTGGTATGTAAAGCCTCGAACAAATCCCCGAACAAGGCTAAAGGGGTCTTAACTGACTTCACGGGTGAGAACTGTTTTCTTTGTCAATTGATATAAGCCAATCAGGCATACAAACAATAATCCCATAGGAATTACGGTGTAGCTGAATGCACTTTCAGCGCCAATATTCTTAAATAAATATCCGATGGCTCTAGAACCCAAGGTGCCACCTATCGCTGAGAAAATAATTATAAGACCAGACATCGGACTGTGTAGTTTCTTCGGCAAAGAACTGAGCACCACAGAATTAATCAAAGGATAGATAGGTGCCAAAAATAAACCCACCAAAGGAAACGCATATCCATATAGTGGAATATCAGATAAAGCAGTCACGCCTTCTACACGAGCATTGATGGCTTTTGGTAAAACCAATAACACCATAAGCACTGCAAGTACTAGACATACTGTCAAGATCCAAAACCATGAAAACTTCTTCACCAGTTGACCTGCAAGTAAACGTCCTACTCCTAAGGATATAAACAATATACTTGTCATCATGATAGCCAAGTTCTCAGGCAGATCCAAAACTCTTTCATTGAAGGTCGGTAACCAAGTCATGATACCTTGCTCTACCATCACAAATAAGAATGCTGAGAATACAAAGACGATCACCAGTAGCTTGGTCATTAGCTTCATCATCTGTACAAAATCATCTGCCAAGTTACTTCCTGGAATTTCCTCTTGCTCCTCAAAATTTGAAAAGAATAAAAAGAGAAAAGACAAGGCACTAAGAAGCGCTAGCAACAAATAAACATTAACCCAATTCTCTGGCTGTGCTTCATTATTAAATAGCGGAAAAAGAAAATAGCCGAACGTTATTCCAAACATAAAGAAACCTTCTATCGAACTCATCAGGCTATTATGTTCTTGCTGGTTATTGGTCAATAAACCAATCGTAGAATAAACGGATACTTTAATCAATGCAAAGCCAACACCTACTGCAAGGAATAACATCTTAGCTGACCAGAAATTATTACCAGCATACATCCCGAGGCAAGCAAAGGTCACAACAGCCAAGCCAATGAGCATGGCCTTCCTATATCCTAGCCTGGGTAAAAAAGAAGCTACAAGAAATGAGACGACAGCAATAGGCATATCCTTAAATAATTCAAGTACACTTGCCTGTACTTCATCTACGCCATACAATTTTTGAGACTTCAGTATGACGATACCTACACTGTTAAGAAGAATTGCAAAGACAAAATAATTGATGAATAATGCAATTTTTATTCTTAAGTCTTGATTCATTCATTAAGTCAGTTAGTCAATAAAATCGTTCCTGCAAAATCTTCTGTCAATCCATCCAAGAAGGTAATTCTGGCATGCCATACATAAACACCTGTATTCAAAATTCTAGAGTCTACACGGCCATTCCATCTGTTGGTTTCGAAATTAGGATCTGTATTCCTATAGACTGGTGAACCATATCTGTCATAAACAACTAGTTCTTCTATGACACCAAAATCAGGACTTTGAATATAGAAAAACCGATCATCTCCTGTCGTAGTTAATGAGAATATATTAGGCACATATAGTCTACGTGTATTATCCACATTCACTCTTATTTCTATAGAGTCGCTACATACTGCATTAGACGCTGTGAAGATATAATCTGTGTCCCAGAAAGGTCTAGCATAGGTGCTAAGACAAGTAGGACAAGACAAAGAAGTTTCATTCGGATCCCGCCAAGCGAAACTCACTGAATCTGCCGCAGTGATAATCGATGGTTCTAGAATAATGCTATCACCTAATACAATTTCGTTAACCAAAGATTCTATTTCTATATCAATGGGTTCTCCTTCTTCTACCTCAAAGAATACAAAAGAGACTTGGCAACCCGTAAATATTTGGAGCTCATAGGTGCCGACTTCAGTAATTTCTACTTCGCTTTCACTGCTTCCATTGAACCATTCGAATTCTGTGCCATAGATGCTTCCATCTAGTATGAGAGATTCGCCATTACAAATAATCTCAGGTACAAATAATGAATCCACATTGGTCCCCAAAATTGTAAGTATCGTACTATCAAAATCCATTGTATTGGGATTATCTGACTCACGAATAGCACCTAATTTCTCTGGAAAATTTTTAATTATGGCTGCATTAGGATACTCTCCAGGATCTATACTTCCTACTTCCACTAAGAAAACTATACTATCTATACCAAGCGGAACATCTAAATTCGTCAGATTAAGAATATTGCCTTCTGACATATCTTCACCACCATATGGATTTTGTAATACTGACAAATAAGTGAACCCCGCTGATAAGGTATCTATCAAATCTATCCCGCTATGGTCATCACCAGAATCATTATTTATAATAAACTTATACATAACTTCACTACATGGAAAAATAGAATCAGGCTCTACCGTATGATCCATCGCTATCGTGAATGGGCAGGAGGCTATGGTAACATCAAACATCACTGTGACTTGTTGACATCCTGACTCTGCTAACAATGTATACATTCCAGATTCGAATACTTCTATCGTTTCTGTATCTTCTCCCGTACTCCATTCATAACTTGTTCCAAATGCTGCACCATCTAGTAAGGCCCTGACATTAGTGCAGAAGAAAAATTCTCTTTCTACCATATCAGTATCCAGAACTCTTATCTCTAGTCTCGTCTCGTCATTTTGTCGGATAGTCCTTGGGTTATCGGAACTAACTGTTCGTCCTATATTAGCTGGCAAGCCATCAATCTGAAAAGAGGATAAATAATTATCAGGCGCCAGCGTCTCTGAGAGTTCTACCGTAAAACTGAGTTCTGTTATACCGACAGGAAGGTCAAAATCAGCTATATTAAATTGGTCATCATTAAAGGAAACATTCCCCTCTATATCGCTTGTCAATAG
Source organism: uncultured Saprospiraceae bacterium (assembly GCA_964540155.1). Classification (GTDB taxonomy): domain Bacteria; phylum Bacteroidota; class Bacteroidia; order Chitinophagales; family Saprospiraceae; genus RFSX01. The sequence goes on along the minus strand of CAZIMH010000005.1, from coordinate 18,167 downwards.
GTCATCAAAAATAAAACCAGAAGGGAGTATAGATTCTAAGTCACAATTAGTAATTGCTTGGCCTGTACTATTGGCAATGGAATAAGAAAAAGTAACATCATTACATGGAAAACTAAACTGAGGATCCACCACACAATGCAAGCCTACATTAAAAGGACAAGCTGCAATATCTTTCATGTTGGACTCTGGACCAGTTGTTAATTCTCTATTGCTGAGGTCAGAAGTATTGATTTCAAAAAGACCGCTGGCTACACCAAACTGAGCAGAGCCAAATGCAAAAACACCACCGAAGGCATCAGAGTATGTCAAGCTAAATACATCATCTGGAAATGGCACGCCTAAGCCTGTAAATCTGAAATTATTTGGGTTAAAGGAAATAACACGGCCATCTGTGAGATTCACTCCATAAAATAAGCCATCCCTAGGATTGATTGCTAAATCTGAAATATTAAGTCCAGAAGCTCCAGGAATCACAGTAGGCGTATCCCAAAGACCAAAATTGAAGATATAGATGTTTTCTAGGTTAGTGCCTCTTTTGCCGAGTATCACAAATCGATTTCCATCTGCTGTAAAACCGAAAGCATCATGCAGTTCAGATGAAGGCAAATCCAGTGTTGCCATCGCCTCAATAGTCCCCGCGGCATCTATTCTATACAAGGTCTTATCAGAAGAGCTTATCGCGTATAGGAAATTGTCTCTAGATCTAAAGGCTAAGCCATCAAGCGTAAATCCAATGTCAGCTATAAATGGTAGTATGGTTATCGCATTATTAGAAGGGTTAATTTCCATCGTCACAATCCTATCCGTTTGGTCATCCAACATCCAGACTTGTGACAAACAATCAAAGGGCTGCTGAGCTACTAGCTTGTAACTCAGAAATAAAATGAATCCTATGAAGTGTATCTTTCTAATCACTTAGAAGAAACTTTATATGTTTTATTATCCTTTCCTATACCTGATATAGTGAGCGCTCCCCATTCCGCCGGGATGGTAGAATCCACTTGTATAATCCCTTCATCCGTAATATCCAATCCACCAAATCCTGACAGCACCGCCTGCAACATCGCCCCAGCTCCTGTCGCAAAATAGGGATTAGATCCTCCAGCTGCTTCACTTATAACGCCGAAAGGTGGCACCTCATTACGCTTATAACTATACGCGAATATATCTGCTGCCTTATCCGCTTTGCCTAACCTATTATACAAGATAGACAAAATACCTGCACCCATCGCAGGACCAGTGGGTGACATTTTGGGTTCGTAATAATCTAAGTCCTTTTTTATCTGCTCTTTGTCTTCATATAACTTTAGCGGGTAAGCCAACAAATTGACATCTGCTTGTTTGATTTCTTCTCCTTCATAGGTCGCATGTTCTCTTATCACCCCTTCATTGAATTTCAAGATAGGAATATTATCAGCTACATGCATCCAGTCAGGATCAGGCGTGACATCTAAAATAGCTGCTGCTTCCGTAGCATATCGAAGTGATAAGATTGCTACTGCATTTGTAAAGGCATTATTGTCTACATTCTCTGCCCACTCATCTGCAGCGACGACATTATTTATATCATATTTTCCTGCGCCATTTCTTTCCACTCTACTTGCCCAGAAGTCAGCTATCTCTCGCAGCATAGGATAGCCTCTTTCTTCTAGCCAAGTTTTGTCTTGTGTAACTTGGTAATATTTCCATACCGCCCAGCCTATGCATCCGGTGATATGATGCTCGAAGGGTCCCGTGAGTGCCCATACTGGTGTATCCTCTGATCCATCACCAGCAGATTCCCATGGAAACATGGCGCCCTTGTAACCATGTGCAAAAGCATTCTGCTTAGCGGCATCTAATCTGTCATATCTATACTCAAGTAAGGATGCTGCAATATCGGGATGGGTCATCAGCAGCGGTGGATACATCCACAACTCTGTATCCCAGAATACATGGCCATTATATCCTAAACCAGACAGACCCATAGGCGATAATGAATAGCCCGTACCTGCTCTAGCAAAAGAGTACAAATGATACAAAGCAAAACGGATGTCTCTCGTAATCGTCTCGTTATTTTCTATGGTGACATTAGAGGTCCATAGTTCGTTCCATGCCTGCTTGTGACGCTGCAGTAATCTCTCCTTGCCTTCTAGCATGGCATAAATACTTAGGCGTTCGGCTTCGTTGTGAGGATCTTCATACTGCTCTGACGTACAAGCGGAAGCGACGATAGCAAATTTGTAGGTCTCTCCAGCCTTTAATTTTTTGTGGAACTTTGTCAGGTGCATATTGTAATCCCAGTCCTCATGTATAAGCTTAGGATGCTTCCCATGCGGCTCTTCGAAGATAAATGAATTGGATGCTGCTACCTTAATTCGTCCAGAAGGGCTATTACCGACAGAGGTCATCAACGGAATAAGCACATGTGGTCTATCTATCTCTGCGTAATAATTTCTCACATCTTGCAAGTGTACAGGCGCCTCGATGACTGACATGGGAGTAACTTCTACAGCCTGCTTAGCTGTCAACTCTACTTCTATCATCGCCGTATATGGAAGATGTCTAAGTGCCATCATTCTTGTCGTCACAGCTACTTTGCCTGGCACATCAAAGGTGGTCTCTAGTGCCGCCTCTTTCATATTGAGCTTTTGATGATAGTTTTCTATTTGGTCGGGACCAATTCTGCTTCTATCTACATCCAAGTTCATATTTACATGATTGAATATTTTTAGAATATTAGAAACGCGTCCACGCTGGTAATAGTCATAAGTCCCATTCATGACGACATCCTTTACCTTGAGGGGCTCCGCTGAGGAAACAAGACCTATCACGCCATTGGCAACAGTAACTCCAAAATAATTATCAGGATTGATATCTTTGGCTACAACTTCCCATGCAGATGATACATTGGTTTGAGTAGTCTGTGCTACTAATGCATGTCCAAGAATAAAAACCAATATGAAAGTGCAAAAGATTTTCATTTCGATTATTTTAAAGTAAACACTTGACTGGGTTTGTCGTTTATCAGAACCACAAGATTTTTTTGTCCGTTCCTTTCTATGACTGTCATCTCTCTTACTGTACCATCCAGATCAAGACCCGTTTTACTAGAATTCATATATTCAAATTCACCATCATTATTGATGAGGACTTCTCCTTTATTTGCATCTAGCTGTGAAAACTGTGGTAGAAGATAATGATTATTCCCAGCACATATGACATCCTCATCTCCATCATTATCTATATCCATCGTCGTAATGACATTAACACAAGAAAACTGCACTTCTGGATTCAGTTTTTTCACCTTAAATCCGCCGTTACCGTCGTTCACTGCCACAGCCGAATTAAGATAATTTACCTTCTTAATGGTAGAATTCTGAAGTTTCTCTTTAGGGAAAAGATCTTTTATAGACCGCTTAGCGAAGTCACTGTGTAACATGTTTTCTTTCTTCAATCCAGGAAGCTGATCAGCGAGATCTCTTTTTACAGTGACAGGTCTGTCTTCTCCATCTATTCTTCTGGTAATTATTTTCTCTATAGAACCATTATCATCGAAATCATTTATCCAGAGGAACAGGGGTTCTTCATTACTGGCTTCGAGATAAAAATTATCCCCAACATTTCCCATCAGCAAATCTTGATCACCATCATTGTCTATATCTGTGGCGGTGATTGTCTGCCACCAGCCTGCATAATTAGACAGTTTGGATTCTGATATCTGCAACTGCTTGCCATCGTAGAATAGAACTTTAGGTGACATCCACTCTCCTACTAGCACCAATTCTTTTCCTTTCTGTGGCAAAACATCAGCCCATATCGCATCTGTGATCATACCAGCTAATTTCAATTCTGGCTGCACCTGTTCTGTAACGTCAGTAAATTGTCCTCTTCCGCTATTCATTAATATATAACTACCAGGGCTCAAGCCATACTCACCAGGTACTGATCTGGCACCGACAAACAAATCCAAATCTCCATCACTATCTATGTCATAAGGTTTGATACAAGAGGTATTAATATAAATCGGTGGCATGGCATTTAATTCGACCTCGAATTTTCCATTTTTATTAAAGTAGACTCTATCTCGGAAAGCCCGCTTAACATAAGTGACATTATTGCCACCACTACCTACCAGTAAATCCAAATCACCATCGCCATCTATATCGCAAAAGCTGGCGCAGTTATCCTCCAAAGCTTTGAACCGCTCGAAGTATGCTTCTTGGACAGATTTAAATCCTGAAGCTGTACCCATTAGTAACTTAGAAGTACTCCCTGCGGAAGCACCTAGGTATAAATCTTCTATGCCGTCGTTATTAAAATCACCTTTGGCAACACAGGGTCCTTCCTTAGACAGTTGCGTTGGAATATTCCTTTCATAAAAGAAGTCATTATAGTCATCTTCCTCGTGGACGAATTCTAGTAGTCGACTTTCTTCAAATATCGGTTGCTTTGAAGTGGTGGTGGTTACGGTAGATGCTATTGATTGACTGGCATCATAGGCAATTTGGATATGCGAATTAATTTCGGAAATCTGATGCTTAGAAGAAGTCCTATCAGGCCAAACGACAACAAGTGAATCTATTTGTGCCAGTGTATCTAATCCAAAGATGGCTTTATAATCTACTGATGATTGGAAACCTCTACTCGGTATTATTTCTCTCAGCTGAATCTCCCCACCAGCATACAACCTAATCTTGGATCCTATTGCATTAAGGTTATCTTTCTTATAAGTCAAGCTGACGCTGAGATAGTTATTAATAGAATTATTCTGATACACCTGAGCTAAGCTGTTATTATTACTCACCACCAAATCCAAATCACCATCATTATCCAAATCTCCATAAGAGGCTCCGTTAGAAAAAGTGGCCTCAGTAATACCAGCAGATGCTGATTGGTCAGAAAATTTATACCCTTTTTCGTTGAGGAATAATTTGTTGCGGATCGGCACAGAGGGCATTTTATTAATAATAGAATCCACTTCCTCTTTTTTACCATTAAGCACCATTTTCTGAATGACGTCATTGGCAAAGAAATCTATGAAATCTTGATCGATAACATCGTTGATAATTCCATTACAGACGAACACATCATTATATCCATTGTTATCTAAATCCATCATCAGAGCACCCCAACTCCAGTCTGAAGCTGCTACGTTACTGAAATAAGAGATCTCTCTGAATTGACCTTCTCCATTATTGAGCTGCAAGGTGTTCTGCATGTACTGATTATAGAACCCTTTATCTAATTTTATTTTTCGAAGATTTATATTATCAAAGGTTGTCGTCGTCTTGAGTCTGTAATCATCATCAGGTAGCATGTCTGTGACAAATATTTCTGGATGCCCATCGTTATTGATATCAGCCATATCTGCACCCATAGAGGAATGCGATAGATGATCAATCCTCTCTTCTAGTTCTTCTGTGAATCCACCTTTCTGATTATTTATATAGAGATAGTCTCGTTCGAAAAAATCATTAGACACATAGATATCTTCGTAATTATCTCCATTGACATCGCCTATAGTTACGCCTAATCCAAAACCAATGAGACTGCCATAGATACCAGCTGACTCAGAGACATCAGAAAAAGTACCTCCATCATTTCTGAGCAACTTATCTCCTCCACCTTTTAGAAAATCTTTTACAGGCCAATCTTCTGCTCGTAGATTTCGCTTATTACTATAGTTCAGGGTATTAACTGGGATGAAACTATTGTTGAGTATATACACATCTAAGTCGCCATCTTTATCATAATCAAAAAATGCCGCATGTGTTGTATAGCCGTTCTCATCTAGTCCGTACTCTGCCGCTCTTTCTGTAAAGGTCGCATCCTGATTATTTATATAAAGTTGGTTGCGCTGATCACCTTGCTTTATGTTACCGGCATTGCTTACATATAGATCCAAGAAGCCGTCGCTGTTGAGGTCCACCATCGTCACTCCTGTACTCCACTTATCTAAGGATTGAATGCCAGCTTGCTCTGACACATCCTCGAATTTCATGTCCCCTTTGTTAAGGTAAAGTTTATTTGCTCCTTGATTAGCTGTAAAATAAATATCTGCGAGTCCATCATTATTGACATCACCTATGCCGACACCGCCTCCGTTATAAAAATTTCGATAGTTGAATATGTTGAAGTCTTTGGTGTTTGTGATTTCATTTTTAAAATCTATACCCGTCTGAGAACTCGGTAAATCTTTTATGAGATAATTGTTATTGACATCTAGGCTCGGCTGTGAGTCTTCAGAGCAAGAGGCAAAGGATAGGATGACGATTAATATGAGGAATAATAATCTAATCAATACTGAAGTTTTACAAAGGTCAACGAGTCAGAATTTTGGGCAGCCGCAAGATATTTTTCACCTTTTATTTTTATAAATGACATTTGATTGACCTGACCTCTGAAGGGCGCATTCGGAAGGTCCTGATAGTCATACCCTCCCCTATCATTAGATAAAAGTAAAGAACCATTCCCAGCATCATAGCGGCCCATTTGTACATTGCTGTAATGATAGTTTGTGCCTAGAAATATATCCTCTACGCCGTCCCTATTTACATCTGCATGCTGGACTGCATTGATTGTAGAATATTGTACTTCTTTAGGGAGGTCAACTTTAGTGAACGTTCCATTATCGTTTTTGTAAAGCGTAGACTCAAAGTAGTTGGCTTCGAAAAGTTCTGCTGACTTTATCTTATCACTTCCAAATATTTCAGCCATAGACGACCGAGCAAAATCCTTGGCGTAGATATATTTTTTCTTAATTGTAGGAATTTGTTTTTGCAACTCCATCATATTACTAAAAGGAAGTTCCCTCCCTTTTACATAGTAGGACAAGACCTGCTCCTTTACTTTATTACCATCAAAATCATTGAAATACATGCGGACAGGTTCTTCCTTGGATGCACGTAATCTGTTATTAAGTCCAAGGTTACCAGCAAATATATCTAGGTCGCCATCGCCATCCATATCAAATAAATCAACACTATTCCACCAGCCTTTGCTATCATCAACTGCATTGCCCACATAGCTTCCACCTTTCAGAGAATATATAGTCACCGGTTCCCATTCTGCTGCTATCACTAAATCAGGCACCTTATCACTATCGATATCGCCAAACTCAGAATCTCTTACAAAACCCAACTGACCCTCATTGGGCAACATCTCTGCAGTCACATCTTGGAAGGAGTTAGACGAGGCTTCATACTTCAAAAGGAATGAGGCGGCTGGCTTACCATAAGAACGCGGATAAGCTCTGGCACCAAAGAATAAAAGAGGCTGTCCCTCTACTTCGGTAATACTTATAGTAGAAGCAGTAAGATTAACTGCTCTGAATGCTGAGGTGTCTCTGCGAAGTATGCCCTTATTATTCCAGTAGAGTAACGGTTCTGTGTAAGGACTATTAAGCCTGTATTCGTTACCCCCAGTCGCCACAATCAAATCTTTGTAACCATCCTTATTGAGGTCATAGAATATAGCATCTACTTCTTCATAGATACTGTCATAGGGCATACCTTCTAAGGCTTGCCCTGACATAGACCCATCTGCATTTTGGAGAAGTAACTGGTGCTTTTTCCGTTTAGCTGAGCCGATAAAATAATCATCTCTTCCATCATTATTGACATCGGCTATGGCCAGCGCTGGCCCGTGAGATGAAGTGGAAAAAGGAATAAGCGGCTCTCTATTAAATTCTACAAAACTATTTTCGTTATGCATCTCCCGATTGATAACGGAAGCAGTATAGGATTTTTCTGCCATCTGTTCCTTAGGGGCAGTTGTTGCTTTTGAATAATTAAATACAAGAAGACTATCACCCTTAAATGTTTGCTCTTCCGATTTACCACCGGGCCAACTTACAGAAACACTTTTAAGTTCTGCTTCTGGAAAGAGCAATTGGGATACCATAGATGATTGGAATCCTCTGACGCCATGATATTCTCTTGTGATTTCTTTATCAGTATATTCTGCGACCACCTTTGCACCAAAGCCAAATGCATTGCCCTTCGGCCCTTTCAAGTCTACTTTTACTGTAGAGACATTGGAGGTATTCTCATAGAAAAAAGCTTGGTCTGCAATATTATTACAGACTAGGTCATAGTCACCGTCGTTATCAAAATCCGCATAAGCAGCACTATTAGAATAACTAGGAATCGTATTAGCGACTTGGCTGCTTACATCTTCATATTGTAAGTGTTCATTGCCTTTATAAAAATAATTAGGCAATTTGATTTCAGGTATTTTCTCGAGTACACTGAGGTCTTTTTCTTCTAAATGATCAAACTGTATTTTGTACTGGACATCATTGCCACTCATAAAGTTGATGTAATCAATATCGTTCATCCTTCTAGGAATGCCGTTACTAATAAAGAGGTCTTGAATACCATCCATATCCATATCAAAAAACAATGGTGTCCAGGACCAGTCAGTCGCATGGATTTGTGCATAAGCCGCCACTTCCTGAAAATGGCCATCACCTTGATTTAGCTGTAGTGCATTTCTGGCATACTGGTGATTGTAACCGTACCTCAATTTGAAATTGAAAATATCTAGCGCATCTTCTCCTTCTGACTCCTTCAGAATAATAGGATCTTCTGGTAGCATATCTAGACTCACTATATCCTGATCACCGTCATTATCTACATCTACAATATCCACTCCCATAGAAAATCTAGAGGTATGCTTTAGTTGTGAGTTGCACTCATCGATGAAGGTGCCATCGCCTTGATTAATATAGAGATAATCGTTTTCATGGAAATCATTACCGACATAGATGTCCGTCCAGCCATCATTATTCAGATCGCCAAATGCTAGTCCGAGACCGTAGCCGATTGCCGAGCTGTGTATACCAGAAGTCTTGGTGACATCTGTGAATCGACCGCCCTCATTAGCAAACAATCTGTCTCCAGCAACTTCATTGTAAGTATCTAGAAAATCAGATCGCTGGCCGAAGGTCCCATTATGATGCAAAGAATGATTCATCAAGAAAAGATCTAGATCATTGTCATTATCATAATCAAAAAAGCCAGCTTGTGTAGAAAAGCCTTGGAAGTCGACGCCATATTCTTTCGCAGATTCTTTGTACTGAGGGATGCCGTTGTCACCTATAGACTGACAGATGAATAATTTGTTTCTGCAGTCCAGAGAGCGGTATTGACCTACTTGGGAGAGGTAGATGTCTAGCAAGCCATCTCCATTCACATCCGCTATGGAGACACCATTGGTCCAACTATTGGGACCACCATCAACCTTCACTTTTTCTGACACGTCTTCAAAGCTAAGATTGCCTCTATTGATATACACCTTCTCTGCGCCTAGATTAGAACTGAAGATGCAGTCCATAAGGCCATCATTATTCAGGTCACCTACGCCTACGCCTCCACCATTGTAATAGTACATGTAGGTGAGGATATTGAGATCTAGTTCTATGGGAAGGTCATTAGAGAAATCGATATTGGTTCTCGACTGAGGCAGGAGTGTAAATACATTGTCGCTGACCACATCTGTGGCACAAGACAAACAACAACAGATGCACAAAATGAAGATCAGTCTCATTTAAGGTAAACGGTTTTTTCTAAGTCCCAAGATAAAAAAAAGGCCATCCAAAAAATGGATGACCTTAATTAACTTTTATGAGAATAATTCTCTATTAATACCCTGGGTTCTGAACCAAGTTAGGGTTACCAGCAAGTGATGCTGCCGGAATAGGGAATAATAATCTTTCTTCAGTTGTCGCTGGCTTTTCTTGCCATGCATTTAAGAAAGCACCGAATCTAAGTAGATCTGTTCTTCTGTGACCTTCCCAGTAAAGTTCTCTTCCTCTTTCAGCCAACAATGTTGCCTCATCAAGAGAAGGTAAATCAGATGCATTACGAATACTTCTAATTTCATTTACTGTAGCAAGCGCACTTCCTGTATCACCCATTCTCATCTGAGCCTCTGCTCTCATAAGAAGGACGTCAGCATATCTGTAATATACGTAATCGTTATCTGCGTTATCCCCACTATTATAATCTATAGGGTACTTAATAACTCTTACACCAGTCTGCTCTAGGTTAGAACCTGATTCGCTTAAAGCGACTTCTGGCGTAAATGACAATGGCTCTCCAAATCTGTCTAACAACTGGTTACCATCTTGATCTGTCTGAGGACCAACTAAGAATCCAGCATTGATTCCAGCTACCTCTGTCATGCCAGGATAGTCTGCGCCTTCTCTCACATCATCAGCTTCGAAACTATTGTATAAATCACCTAGAGTGGTGAATCCATTCCAACCTGAAGGATTGTGGTTATAGTGCAAAGTACAGAACCATCTAGATCTTACATTTCCTGAACTAACACCACCGATATTCTCAGCAGTAAATATGTTCTCAGTAGATACTTGATCATTATTAGGTGCAAAATTATCGTAGTAATTAGTTGCTAATGAATATCTCCCTGAATTGGTAATTTGATCAGCTAAGCTAATTACTTGAGCCATATCAGCATTGTCAAATGTAGGTGCAGCTCTATTAAGATACATTCCTCTATTCAACAAAGTCTTCATCATAAGAACTCTAGCCGCATCTTTGTTCGCTCTGTTGGCAGGGCCATCAGGTAGATCGTTGATGATAGCGTCTATTTCTGACAAAATGAAGTCAACCGCTTCTTGTGGACCTAATACATTAGCATCCGAAAGTATATCACTTGCATCTAATCTGAAAGGTACTTGTCCCCATCCATCTAATACAGAATTTACAACAAAAGCTCTAATCAGTCTTGCTTCAGCAGCTTCCTGAGCAGAAGGATTAAACTGTAATAAATTACTTGTAGAGAAAACAATCTGAAGCAACTCACTAAATGTGCTACCTAAAAAAGAGTGGTCTTCGTCCCAAGTATGATTATGAAGAGATCTCCATATACCATTATCATCCCAATCTGGTCCTCTTGTAGGTCCTATTGTTTCATCTGAGGTATGCTGCTGTGCAGCCCAAAATCTTGACTGATCTTGGTATGGCAATCTCATAGCATCATAAGAGGATGCCAGTAGCGCAGCAGGGTCTGGAGTAGCACCTTCTGGAAGGTCCTCTCTTAACTCCTCTTCTAGGTCAGTACAGCCTGCCGCGAAGATTAGAATTAATATTAAAAATAAATTTTTCATGATTATGTATTGTTTTTTCAAAACGCTGTTTTGTTAATTTTGTTTAGAATGAGGCACTTACACCTACTAGAAATGTCCTAGCCGATGGGTATGGTATATATTCTATACCTGATGAAGGTATGCCATTTCTAAGATTTACAGTGTTCACTTCAGGATCAAAACCAGTATAATCTGTTATTAATAGCAGATTTTGTCCCGTCAGTGACAAGGTAATATCGCTGAATTCGCTTATGCTACCCAGACTATAGCTTAAAGTCGCATTAGCTAGCTTTATAAAATCTCCTGATTCAAGATATCTTGTTGATGATGAAATTGGATTTGATGTGTCTTCAAGATTACTTGGATCAATCAAATTAGCATCTATATTTCTACTTCCTAAGTTTCCTATAGGAATAACAGACTGAGCTGTGTTGTTATATAAACTGTGTCCAAATGCACCATTCCAGTTCATACCAAAGTTAAATGCGCCTGAACTAATCCCTACCGTGAGGCCAGAAATTATATCAGCATTAGGGTCAGCATCTATGATTTCTGGGTTCCCATCATTACCAAATACACTCAGACCTTCTTCCAACCCTTGGAAATCTCTAAGTAAGTATGTATTCAATGGTGAATCATTTGTATGTACTTGAACAAAAGCACCAGAAGTACCCTGACCAAATAAGTTACCAGTTAGTATATCTGCACCTTCATAATCTCTAAGTTCATTACTTAGGAAAGAAATATTAAATCCAACGTTAA
>CAZIMH010000005.1:0-6210 GCA_964540155.1 uncultured Saprospiraceae bacterium | reverse complement strand
CCTTCATAATCTCTAAGTTCATTACTTAGGAAAGAAATATTAAATCCAACGTTAAGGCCAAAATTTTCATTTTGTATAAGGAAGGCATTAAGACCTAATTCCAGACCGCTATTTACTAGCTCTCCTTCTATATTTCTCCATGCTCTAAGAGGTGGACCTGGCTCTGACACAAATGGATCTAATAATAAGTCTGTGGTAACTCTGCTATAGTAATCTATAGTTCCAGATAATTTGTAATCAAATAAGCCAAAATCTAATCCAACATTAATTGTACTAGACTGCTCCCATCTCAAATCTGGATTTCCTGGGTTTTCTTGAGAAATACCTGCATTACCTTGAAGTCCGAATCTATCTAAGGCTGATCCTGCTGGGAATTCCTGATTTCCAGTGAGTCCCCATCCAGCTCTTAATTTAAGATTATCAAAGACACCATCTCCAACAATACTTCCTAAGTTATATCCCACTGCAAAAGATGGGAAAATTCCATAGGTATTATTATCACCAAATCTTGTAGAACCATCTGCTCTTACTGTCGCTGTGACATTAAGATTTTCTCCGATACCAGCATTTACTCTTCCAAAAAATGACTGTAGCTCAGTGATCGGTGGACCAAATGAAAATGTCTGTCTATTATCGTTATCTGAATTTTGTAGAGACAAGGTTAGGTCAACATTTTCAGTCGTATCGTCAAACCCAAATCCACCGAATCCAAATCCTGTGAAATCAAATCTCTGAAACTCATATCCTACAATAACATTCAAATTAAATGATTCTGTGATGTCATCAGCATAGTTTAAAGTATGTGAATGTAGATTAGTAACTAATCTGTTACTAGAAAATCCAGCGAATCCAAGTCCTTCTATGCCTTGTACATTGATGTCCTTTGCTATGGAACCTGTCGTCAAACCAACACCATAGTTAATTCCAAATCTATATCTATAAGTCAAATTATCAGTGAACTTGATGTAAGGAGAAATACTTCCTAGAAGCGTCGTTGTATTAGCTCTTTCATCATAGGCATCCAATAATTGAAGTGGATTTATAGTCGTTGACCCGATTCCAGGCGTATTCACATCATTAGTAAAGGTACCATCTGCTTGAATTAACGGTGCTGTAGGATTCCACTGCAGCGCTTGCCCTATTAAGTTACCAGTAAATCCTGCATCTGTAGATATAGGAGCAACTTCTTCTGAAGTATGCGCAGATACTGCAAAAAAGTCGACGCCAACTTTATCATTCCAAAAGTTGTATTGACCATTGATGGTTCCATTGTATCTCTCTAATCCTGTTTCTCTGACAATACCTTGTACGTCCTGATATCCAGCAGAAAATCTCACTCTACCATTTTCACTAGAATTTCCGATGGAAAAACTATAGTTCTGCACTGATCCAGTTCTAGTGATTTCATCGAATGCATCTGATGATCCGCCAAAATCTCCAGAAGTCAGACCATATACATCCAATGCATCTCTATAACCAGCAGCATCTAGTACTTCATATTCATTAAGAACAGAACTTGTACCAAGACTAACATTGAAGTTAACGTCAGTACCAGATTCTTTTGCTTTCTTAGTTGTTATTAGAATGACACCATTAGAAGCCCTTGATCCATAAATAGCAGCAGAGGATGCATCCTTCAGTACCTCTATAGACGCGATATCATTGGGATTAATGAAATTAAGAGGATTTGAATTTTCAATGTTACCTATATCTACTGATAACAAACCAGCTCTTGCTGTTCTACCATCTAATGGTATGCCATCTACAACGTATAGAGGATCTGCTCCTGCTCGGATAGAGTTATTACCTCTTATCTGAACGGTTGCACGTCCACCTGGCTGACCTGAGTTATTTACAAAATTTACACCAGGCACACGACCTTGTAATAGCTGATCAGGAGAAATAACAACACCTTTGTTGAAATCTTCTTCCTTCAATGAAGCTACAGATCCAGTGAGGTCTCTCTTACGGACGGTTCCGTATCCCACCACAACAACTTCATTAAGAAGTTCTCCGGCATTCATGGCAACATTGACAACAGAGGTTCCTGTTATGTCTATTACCTGATCCTGATAACCAGCATAAGAAATCGTTAATTGATTGCTTCCTTCAGGCACTGTTAGTGAGAAAGAACCATCAATATCAGTTATGGTACCTACATCGGTTCCATTTACTAATACGTTAGCCCCTATTAGTGTCAAATTGTCGGCACCATCAGTTATGACACCTGTCACAGTCCTTTGGCCAATGAGACTAGAAGTTAACAATAACATACAGGACATAATCAGCCACTGCATAGATAATTTTTTCATAGTTCGATTAATTAATTAATAAAATAGTTTAGATCAGAGTATTCAAGAGTGTTTTCGCTCCTCTCATTAAGTAGTTTCATATTAAAAATTGGTAGACCAAAATTTAACTCTTAGTCTTACAGACTAATGTAATTCATAATTAGCAGTTTCATAACAATTGCAATAATAAATATGGATTCCATGGTGTTATCCGCTATAATATTCGACTTTCAGACTCAATTCTGCTCATATAAAGAATACTTATAATATGATTGAATGGAGTGTAAAAAATTAATAGATAGGCGGTACCTAATCAATTTAATTATACAATATAATCGGCTTTTGAGTACCTAGTTTGACCCATCCCGACCTCCCTTAAAAGGGAAGGAGTAAAGTCCCCTTTTAAGGGGATTTAGGGGTCAAAAAAGTGAGGTGTCCTTCAAAAAACTGTTAGATTTCTCTTAGGACCTATAAGCAAATAGGCATGTAATATAAAAAGCTAGGTTGTAAATCGGTTAGACCTGAGAAGTATAGCTGTAGGACAGGTTCAAGTACTATGTTATGGAAATCGAGTAGTGTTGTAAGACTACAAATAACATCTTTTTGCTAGGCCATCAATAAATAAATTAATCTATTGTCATGTCTATAAATGGCAATTCTCTATATTGCTCTTCTTACTACAAACCAAAGAAATGTCATTATTCACTGATAAAAGCCCTACTTCCTATGACGCCATAGTGGTAGGCACTGGCATAAGCGGAGGCTGGGCAGCTAAAGAGCTAACAGAAAAAGGCCTTAAAACCCTAGTTCTGGATAGAGGTCGCAATATTATCCATGGGGCGGGATATGAAACTGCTAATCTAGACCCATGGGACATGGAACTCAACGGCAAAGCGCAGCAGGCTGTAATCGATAAGGATTACCCAAAACAGAATCGTACAGGCTATACAACGAGGCCAGAACATAGGCATTACTTTGTCAAAGATTCTGAGCATCCCTATGAAGAATCACCAGATACCCGATTTGATTGGATACGAGGATATCAAGTAGGAGGCCGTTCCTTGGTTTGGGGTAGACAATCTTATAGGTTGAGTCAGATGGATTTCGAAGCGAATGCTAAGGAGGGCATTGCTGTGGACTGGCCTATCCGATATTCAGATTTAGCGCCGTGGTACGATTATGTAGAACGGTTTGCTGGTATTAGTGGCCAGAACGAAGGCTTGGCACAACTGCCAGATGGACAATTCTTGAAGCCAATGGATCTGACTTGCGTAGAATCAGATCTCAAGAAACAAATGGCCAGCCACTGGAACCACCGACGATTGACTATAGGAAGGACGGCACATCTCACAAGTGAAGGTGAACGATTTGGAAAAAGAGGAGAGTGCCAGTTTAGAAATCGTTGTATGCGGGGTTGTCCTTATGGTGCTTACTTCAGTAGTAACTCATCTACATTACCCGCTGCGGAGGCCACTGGAAATATGACCCTTAGACCTAATTCTATAGTGCACGAGGTGATGTATGATAAAGATGCCAAAAAGGCAACCGGTGTCCGAGTGATAGATTCTGAAACGAAGAAGACGTACGAGTTCAAGGCAAAGATTATATTCCTCAATGCCTCTACAGTCCATTCGACCAAGATATTGATGCAGAGTACTTCTGATCGATTTCCAAATGGTATGGGTAATGATAGTGGTGAACTTGGGCATAATATGATGGATCATCACTTCCAAGTCGGGGCCAGTGCAGATGTGGATGGCTATGAAGACAAATATTATAAAGGAAGACGTCCTAATGGCTTTTATATTCCTAGATTCAGAAATCTGCCCGGCAAGTCCGACTCCAAAAAAGATTTTCTAAGAGGCTATGGTTACCAAGGTGGTGCTAGTCGTAAATCATGGTGGAGAGGCATCGCCGAGATGGGCTATGGTGCAGACTTTAAAGATGAGTTGATGAAGCCAGGACCATGGCGAATAGGCATGAATGCCTTCGGGGAAGTACTACCCTATCATGATAATAAGATGGAACTGACCGATCAGAAAGATGCATGGGGACTACCTATTGTCAACTTCTCTACCAACATAAAGGAGAACGAGATAAAGATGCGAAAAGATATGGCAGAGGCAGCGGTTGAGATTTTTACAGAGGCAGGCTTTAAGAAAGTGCAACCCTTCGACAGAGGCTACGGTATTGGCCTAGGTATTCATGAGATGGGTACGGCAAGAATGGGAAGAGACCCTAAAACTTCTGTCCTGAATAAGTGGAACCAAGTGCATGCTGTGCCAAATGTATTTGTAACAGATGGCTCAGCTATGACCTCTTCTGCTTGCCAAAATCCCTCATTGACCTATATGGCACTGACAGCAAGAGCGGCCGACCATGCAGTGAAAGAACTTAAAAAAATGAACCTCAAATAATGAAAAGAAGATCAGCACTTAAAACAATATCCCTAGGATTCGGGTACACTATAACGGCTGCTGGGCTGGGGACCCTTGCCATTAGTTGCAAGACGGATTCAGTTGGTGAAGCTGTAAAAGCATGGGCGCCTTCCTTTCTGAGTGAGGCCGACACTAGCATGCTCGAAGATATTCTCGATGCGATGTTGCCAGAATCTGACAGCTCTCCAGGATATAAATCAGTCAAGGGCATACAACTTGTGGATGGCATCTTGTCAAAAGTCTACAAGCTAAAAGATCAAAATAATTTCAAAGCCGGCTTCTCACAGATAGCAGAGATGATTACAGCGGGAGGAGAATCTGGAATTACATCTTTTATGTCTAAGTTCATGTCTAAGCAGAAACCAGAACGCATGAAGCAAATTATGCAATTGACAAGTAAAGAAGATGAGGAATTG
This sequence comes from uncultured Saprospiraceae bacterium, assembly GCA_964540155.1. Lineage (GTDB taxonomy): Bacteria > Bacteroidota > Bacteroidia > Chitinophagales > Saprospiraceae > RFSX01. The sequence continues at coordinate 1,065 of CAZIMH010000005.1, read as the reverse complement.
AATCCTGAGCAACTGAAAGAAAAGCAACTCTATAGTACGGTGGGTGCTATCAGAAATCTAGGTCTGGAATCTTACTTTGCCAGTGCTACAATCGCTACAGAGCATCTTAGTTATGATCCGATTCCAGGACCTTATCAAGGTTGTATTCCTGTGAGTGAGGTAGGAAATAGTTGGTCTTTGAATTAAGGCTAGTTTATAAAAGAATAAAAAAACCTTCAAGTTATTGCTTGGAGGTTTTTTTGTGCTACTTGATGTAATTGCAATTCTTGTAAAATAAGTTCAATACCACATGATTTTAAAGACAATACCTAAATGAATCAACCCGCGTGGAGATTCCCCTTCAGGGGCTAGGGGTTAGTATAGGCGAGATTAGGATTACATAACTCTTTATTTATTGGTTGCGAAATTTATAGCATCGGCACTCCATTTTTTAGAATCTTTAATTGCGCTAATGACCTGTTCGGATTCACTAACAAATGCCCACATTTCCATATGTTTCTCATCCATGAAATTTTGTGAAATACACCTCTCCAACATTTCTTTCAGTGGGTTATAAAATCCATTTGTATTAAGAATTACTATTGGTTTAGTAAATAGCCCCAATCGTTTTAAGGTTATAGCTTCTAGTAATTCTTCTAGTGTACCACTCCCGCCAGGCAGAGCTACAAATCCATCTATGTCCTCTAAGAATTTGGCTTTTCTATCATGCATTGTTTCAGTAAACTCAAAATCAGTTACTCTCTTGTGGGCCCACTCTACTTCTTTCATGAATTTGGGCATAATGCCTTTTATCTTTCCGCCATGTTCTAGAATTGTATCTGCTAATTGGCCCATTAGTCCATTGGCTCCTCCGCCATAGACGACTTCAATATTATTCGCAACAAATTCTTTTGCTAGTTTTTCGGTCTCCCTGAAATAGGACTTATCTATTTTTGAACTTGAGGCGCAATAGACACATATTTTCATAGTTGTTCGAGTTTGTTTTTGATTGTGTAACCATTGTTCTCCTTACAATTTCCTCAACCAGATATTTCGATAGCTGACAGGATTAGAATGATCTTGGAG